>NZ_DASZBY010000064.1:0-41561 GCF_035943795.1 Aliidongia sp.
CAATCAATTGCACTTCGGTGCCGTGACGCTGGGCGGTGCGACGACGCTCGATGCCGGGTCGGGTGCCTTGACCCTGGGGGCCGTCACCGGCAGCCACACCCTCGCCCTGCTGGGCTCGGGCGGCGCCACGATCGCGTCGGCCGATCTGGGGACGGGTAGCCTGGATCTGACCGGCGTTACGGGCGGGGCCGTCATCTTCTCCGGGCCGCTGACTGCCCAGGGCCTGACCACGTCGACGGCACCCTACGATGTGGCGCTCGATGGCGGCGGAACCATCACAAATGCCGTCAACTTCACGAACGGCGGCTCGGTCACGATCAATGGCGTCGATTTTCTGGGCGGCTTCAGCACGACCAATCTCGGCGGCACGCTGTTCCTGCTTGGAACCATTACCGGCCACGGCGGCAACGTGACGGTCGGTGCCGCCACGCTGGCCGGGGCGACGACGTTCAATGCGGGTGGCGGATCGATCTCGCTCGGGCCGATCACCACCACCGGCACCGGCCAGAACCTGAGCCTGCAAGGCGCCGGCGGCGCCACGATTGCTTCGGCCAACCTCGGCACCGGCGCGCTCGACCTGACCGGCGTCACGGCCGGCGACGTCACGATCAGCGGCGCGCTGGTCGCGGGATCGCTGACGACGCCGAACACGACGGCCAATCTGGCGCTCAATGGCGGCGGCACGGTTGCGGGCGCGGTGACCTTCTCGAACACCGGCAGCTTGACCATCGCGAACGGCTTCACCTTCGCCGGCGGCGTGACGGCGACGGCCCCCTCGGTGAAAAACGTCCAGGGCACCATCGCGTCGAACGGCGGCATGCTCGATTTCGGGACGAGCTCGGTCGTGCTCGATGGCACGACCGTGTTCAATGCCGGCGCGGGCTCGCTGACCTTGGGCGCGACGACGGTCGCGGGCAGCGGGCAGAGCCTGTCGTTGCAAGGAGCGGGCGGTGTCACCATCGCGTCCGCCAATCTGGGCAGCGGAACGCTCGACCTGACCGGCATCACCGGCGGCACGGGCGCCGTGACCGGCGCGCTCGTCGCGGGTGCGCTCGTCACCGGCACCGGTGCGTACAATCTGGCGCTCGAGGATGGCGGCAGCGTGACCAATGCGGTCGCCTTCACCAATGCGGGCACGCTCTCGATCGCGCAGGGTTTCGGCTTCACCGGCGGTGTGGATACGACCGGCGTCGGCGGGCCGGTGACTTTGTCCGGGACCTTGTCGGCGTCGACCGGCGCCATGACCTTCGGGGCCGCGACGCTCGGCGGCGACACGGCGCTGGACACGGCCAACCAGGCTGTCAGTTTCGCCGGCGCCATCGCCGGCGCCGGCCATGGCCTGTCGATCGAGACCGGCACTGGGGCCGTGAGTTTGGGCGCCCCGGCGTCGAACCTGGCCGCCCTGACGATCCGCGGCGGGCCGGTCGGTCTGGCATCGGTCTCGACCGCCGGCGCGTTGACCGTGACGTCCAGCGGGACGATCGCCGAGGGAGCATCCAGCGCGATCACCTCGGCGGGCGCCGTCCTGTCGGCCGCCGGTGCGATCACGCTCGCCGGCCATGCCAATGATCTGACCGACGAGCCAGGCACCAGCCTGACCGCGAGCGGCACGACGATCACCGTTCAGAACGGGTCGGCGCTCACGCTCGGAACGATCGCCGCGTCCGGGGCGCTATCGGTCACGGCTGGCGGCGATCTGACCCAGGCGACCGGATCGAGCGTCACCGCGGCCGGCACCACGCTGGCATCGACGGGCAACATCGTCCTGACCAATGCGAGCAATCATTTCGATGCCGGCGGCGGCACCAGCCTGTCGGCGAGCGGTGCCGTCGTCCAGCTGCGCGATGCGGGCGCGCTCGCGCTCGGTACCGTTGCGGCCGCGAGCAGTCTCTCCGTCACCGCCGGCGGCGCCCTGACCGAGATCGCCGGCGCCACCCTCACGACGCCCAGCCTGACCGCGGCGGCAGAAGGGGGCATCGCGCTCGATCAGGCGAATGCCATCGGCAGCCTTGCCGGCCTCACCAATGTCGGCGGCGACGTTTCCGTGACGAATGCCGCGAATTTGACGGTCGCCGGCGCCATCGACGCCGGTGTCGGCCGGCTGAGTTTGACCGTCGAAGGCGCAGGCCGCGACCTCACCCTTGCCGCAGCGCTCACCGCCGGCACTGAGGTCGTGCTGACGGCCGGCGGCGACATCACGCAGAGCGCCGGCGCGATCACGACGGCGCTGCTGAGCGGCAGTGCCGCCGGCACGGTCGCGCTGAACCAGGCCAACCGGGTCGCGACCCTCGCCGATTTCGCCAATACCGGGACCGGGGGCACCGGTTTCACCGATGCGCAGGCCCTGAGCGTCGGCGGCACCGTGAACGGTGGTTCCGGCACCTTGGCGCTGACGACGGTCGGGGCCGGCAGCGACCTCACGCTCGCCGGCAATACCATCGCCGGCACGACGCTGGCGCTCAATTCGGCCGGCCGCATCATGCAGACCGGCGGTCTGGTCGATCCACCGGTGTTGACCGGCTCGGCGGTCGGCGGCGTCAGCCTGACCAATGTCGAGGCGGCTTCGATCAGTTCCTTCACCAATGTCGGCGGGGGCGGCATCACGATCGCCAACCAGGGTTCGCTCGCGGTGACCGGACCGATCGATGCCGGCAGCGGCGACCTGTCGCTCGCGACGGCCGGGGCGGGCGCCAACCTCACCTTGGCGGCCAACCTGTCAGCGGGCGCCACCTTGTCGCTCGTGTCGTCCGGCACGATCCAGCAGACCGGCGGCCAGTTCATTGCGACGACCCTGACCGGCTCGTCCGCGGGTGGGGCCAGCTTCGGCCAGGCGAACCAGATCCAGACGCTGGGCACCTTCGCCAACCAGGGCGGCGGCGGTCTGCTGCTCGCGACGACGGGGCCGTTGAACGTCGCGGGAGCGATCGATGCCGGCAGCGGCGACCTGACGTTCACGACCGGCGGCAGCCTGTCCATCGCCGCGCCCTTGTCGAGCGGCGGGACGGTCGCGTTGCGCAGCGGCGGAACCATCACGGCGGCCGGCGCGGTCGCTGCGGCCCAATTGACGGCGAGTTCGATCGGTGGCGCCAGCTTCACCGGTGCCAACCGCATCGCGGCGATCAACAATCTGCAGAACAGCGGCGGCGGAGCGCTCGTTGTCGACGACGGAGCCGCGCTCCGCGTGACGGGGATCGTTGCCAACGACGGCGGCAACGTCACGATCGACAGCACAAGCGCCATGACCCTGAGCGGCGTACAGGTTCGCGGCCGGACGGTGGCGTTCATCTCCGGCGGCAGCATTTCCGACCAGGGCGGATCGTTCGCGGCGACCGACCGGCTGCTGATGAGCCTGCGCGGCAGCTTCACCCAGACCGGCACGATGTCGGTCCAGTCGCCGCTGACCATCATCGATGCCACCGGCCAGGCGCCGTCGACCGACCTGCAATTGGCGCTGCAACTGCCCAAGACCCTGGTCACCGCGGCTGGTCCAGGTGTGCTGAGCGGCGATGTCACGCTCGCCAATCTTTCGGCCCCGCAGTCGACACTGCTGGTCAGCCTCGGCCGGGGCAAGCTCGTCGGCGTGATCGACATCAACCAGCTCGCCATCAATGGGGCCGGGGGATCGGCCAGCCTCAGCGGCCGCCTGCACGGCCTGGACGGCCAGGCCGCAGCCCAGCTCGGCGCCAAGTCGGGCGAGCGCGATAACGCCTATCGCTTCAACGGCTGCGCCATCGGCAATCCGAGCTGCGTCGTGTTGCCGTTGCTGGTGCCGACCGTGCCGCAACAGATCGAGACCATTCAATTGTCGAAGGCGCGGCAGGATTTCGACGATCCGACGCTGGAGCGGCTCGACTATGGCAACGAGGATGAAGATTGAGCGCCGCGCCATGCCCCGGATGCACGCCATGACCGGCGCCCGCCGCCTCATCCGGTTTTCCGCCGGCGCGCTCGTTTCGCTGGGCCTGATGCTGTCGGCCTGCGATCAGCTGCCGCCCGACGCCATCGCGTCCGCAACCGCCGGATCGGTCAAGCTGGTGGCGAAGCCGGCCGGCAAGAATGCGGTCGGCGAGGTCTGCACCTACCAGCCGGGCAATGCCAGCGAGCTCGGTACCTCGATCGCCGCCTACGAGGTGCGCTGCGGCACCTGGGTGCAGCCGAGCGGCAAGCTGTTCCAGTTGAACGGTGCCGGCGCGGATGCGACCCGGTTCGCGTCCGAGGGGCCTTGGCGCACCTATATCGATCAGCAGAGCGATTGCCAGGCACCGCAATCGGTCCGCATCCTCGATGGCATTTCCGCCGCCGTGATGCGCTGCACCAAGCACAGCGGCGGCTGGCCCCATGTCGCCATGGCCGCCGTCGTCGACGGTTCGCTCTATGCCATGGATGGCGTGCCATCCGCCGAGCCGGCTCTCGAAGCGACGGTCGCGGCATTGACCGGCCGCCGCGTACCGGACCGGGATTCGGCCCAGTCGTCCCGCGAGGGCTTGGCGGCGCTGCTGGGGGGGCAGGCGTTCGGCAGCGGCGATCTCGATCGCTACTATGGCCTGATGCGGCTTGGCGCCGAACAGAACGCCGTCGATAATTTCGTCGGGGCCGAGGACGCGCTGCGCGACGCGCTGGCGGTTCAGCAGCGCGTGCTGGGCGCCAACAACCCGGGCCTGGGCGTCACCCAGATCAATCTGGCGCTGCAGATCAGCAACCAGAACCGGTTCGACGAGGCGGACGGCTGGTTCGCCCAGGCCGCACGCCTGAACGCCCGCACGCCCAATTCGCTGTTCCAGGCGCGCTATGATTTCTACCTAGGCCTGCATCTCCTGAACCAGACCAAGTTCGAGGAGGCGCAAGCCTCGCTGGCGCGAGCGGAGCGTGAATTCGCCGCCTATGTGCCGACGGGATTGAAGGATGCCGCCATGCGCGGGTCGGTTTCGGGGCAGTCCGGCCTGGCGGACCTCGGCGATTCGCTGCTGATCGATCCCGATGCACAGCTGGCGATCAGCGGCCTCGCGGCGGTGTGGCGCACGCAGGCCCTGGTCGATTACCAGCAGAACCAGCCGGAAGAGGCGGTTCTGCGCGCCCAGCGCAGCCGCAGGCTCGCCGAATTGGGCGGCAACAACCAGCCCGGCTTCGTGCCGCGAACCCTGCTCGTCGTGGGGTTGGGCGAGTCCAAGGCGGGGCGCGGTGGCGATTCGAGCGATACGTTCCGCGAATCGGCGGAGCTGTTCACCAAGGCCTTGCCGAACACGCGGCCGACCGCGATCGCCTATTTTCTGACGGGGCGCACGCTCGCCCGCAACGGCGAGCGCGAGAGCGCGCTCGCGAGCTTCCGCGAAGGCGCCCGTATCGTGCGGCAGCGTCGCCTGGGTATGCCCGAGCCCCTGGTCTCGCCTTACCTCGACACCCTGTACGACGCGGCCAAGGCCGATCCTGCGAAGGCGGTCGATCTTTACGCCGAGATGTTCGAAGCGGCGCAGATGACCCAGAGCAGCTTGACGGCGCAGTATATCGCCAAGGCTGCCGCCCGCCTCGCCGCGGGCGACCAGAAGGTCAGCAGCGCGCTGCGCCGGCTGCAGCAGATCGATCTGGAACTGAAGCAGCTGTTCGCCGATCGCGACACAGCAGCCCAGCAGAAGAGCGGCGATGCCGATGCGGCGGAAAACCTGAAGAAGGCGGACGCGGCGATCGCCGATGCGCTGAAGCGCCGCGCAGATGCCGAGTCCGCGGCTCAGGCGGCGGCTCCGGCCTATGGTCAGCTGCTTCAGACCGGCACCGCGGTCAAGACCGTGCAGGAGCTGCTGCGGCCCCAGGAAGCGCTCATCACCTTCTTCGCCGGTACCGAGCGGAGCTACGGCTTCGTCGTGCAGCACAGCGCGATCAACGGCTTCGAAGTGGCGCTGACGCGCCGCCAGACGGTGGAAATGGTCACGGCACTGCGCACCAGCGCCCAGCTGGATGTGAGCGGTGCGGACGTCAAGATCCCGGCGTTCGATCTGACCGGTGCCCATACGCTCTATGCCGATCTGTTGAAGCCGGCGGAGCCGCTGCTCAAGGACACGAAGGAACTGGTGATCGCGCCCAGCGTGCCGCTGCTCAGCCTGCCCTTCGAAATGCTGGTCACGGCGCCGGGCGTCTCGGTCGCCGATGGCGACTACGGCAAGGTGCCATTCCTGATCCGCCGGTTCGAGGTGAGCTACGTGCCGGCGGTGCAGACCTTCGTCGATCTGCGCCACATCAAATCGGCCTCGAACGCCGACCGGCCCTTCCTGGGATTCGGCGATTTCCGGCCCTCGACCCACGACCAGCTGGCAGCGAGCTTTCCGGCCGACCGCTGCAAGACCGACCTGGAAGGCGTGTCGTCGCTTGGCCCGCTGCCGGGGACGCATGACGAGATCCTGTCGGTCGGGCAATTGCTGGGCGCCCGTCCGGACGAGATGATCCTGGGCGCCGACTTCACCAAGGATCGGTTCCTCAGCTACGACCTGAGGCACTATCGGGTCGTGCATCTGGCAACCCATGCGTTGCTGCCGTCCGAGCTGCATTGCCGAACCGAGCCGTCGATCCTGATGTCCAATCCGCCCAATGCACCGGACGCGACGGGCGCGTTCCTGGGCGTGGACGAGGTGCTGAAGCTGCAGCTGGATGCCGATCTCGTCATCCTGTCGGCCTGCAACACCGCGGGCCCGAGCGGCAGTGGTGCCGCCGAAAGCCTGTCGGGCCTGGCGCGGGCGTTCTTCTTTGCCGGCACACGCGGCCTGCTCGTCACCCATTGGTCGGTCGAGGATAATTCGGCGAAGCTGATCGTCACCCATACGATGGCATCGCTCAGCGGCGGCATCCGCCGGGCCGATACCTCGACGGCATTGCGTGCCGCGAAGCTCGAGATGCTCGACGGCGACAATGGACGCTACGGCAAGCTGTTCACCCACCCCTTCGCCTGGGCGCCGTTCGTGCTGATCGGCGATGGCGCCCGCGTCGGCTCGGATGCGCCGGCCGCACCCGCGCAAGGCGTTCCGGTTGCCCAGGCGGCGGTCGGGACGGCATCGGCCCTGCCGTAGCGCTGTTGGATCAGGTCGCCGGTTTTTGGGCGATCACGATCCAGCCGATGGCGGGCGTGCCGCGCTCGAGCCGCAGGATGCCGGTCTCCAGGCGGGCGATCGTGAGGCCGGCGGCCGCGAGCGCCTCGACCACATAGGGTCGCGTATGGGCGTAGCGGCCGTTGTATTGCAGGGTGAAGGATGGGATCGGGCCATCTTCCTCCAGGCGTTCGAGCGAGAAGGCCAGCGTCCCGCCCGGCTCCAGCGCCTGCGCCGCCACCGGCAGCACCGCGGACAGGTCGCCGAAATAGATGAGCGTATCAGCGGAAAAGATCAGGTCGTAGGTGGCGTGGCGGGCGGCGAGGAACGTCGTGAGTTCCGCTTCCTCCAACCCGTCGTAACCGCGGCCGCGCCGGGCCTGCTCGATCATGCCGCCCGACAGGTCGACCCCGGTCAATTCCCGCGCGAACGGGCGCAGCAGCTCGCCCCAGCGGCCGGTGCCGCAGCCGGCGTCGAGGACCCGCAAATCGCCCTGCGGCTCGCCTATCACCCCACGCATCGCCGTCTCGATCAACCGGGGCGCGTTGTAGTCGAGTTTTGCCAGATGGCTGTCGAAGCTCGCGGCATAGCCGTCGAACAGATGCTTGATGTACTGGTCGGCCGCGCGCGGCGCCACGCCGGTGCCGGTCAATGCCGACAGGATGTGGCGCGCCGCCGGATGGTTGGGTTCGCGCGACAGCCAGGCGCTCAGCGTCGCGATCGCTTCGGTGGGCGTGTGGCTCAGAACATATTGCGCCTGGGCCATCGCCTCGAACGCGTGGGACTGGCCGGGATCGAGCGTGACGGCGGCCTTGAAGGCGGAGAAGGCCTGGAGCATCAGACCGCGCCGGCGCAGCAACAGACCCAGATTGAAATGAAATTCCGCGCGGCGCGGCGCGATCGCGATGGCCTGCTCCAAAGCCGCTTCGGCGTCCTCCGGCCGGCCCAGTAACCCCAGCACCAAGCCCAGGTTGTTGTAGCCGTCGGCGAAATCGGGGCGCAGCTTCAGCGTCGTCCGATAGGCCGATTCGGCTTCGTTCCACGCCGACATTTCCAGATGGATGTTGCCGAGGTTGTTCAACGCCTCGATATTGTCGGGCGCGCGTTCGATGGCGCGGCGCACCAGGTCGAGCGCGGCCGCGTCGTCGCCCTGGTGATGGCGCAGGACACCAAAAAAATGGAGCGCGCCGACATGATCGGGATCTTCTGCTAGGATGGCCCGATAACCGGCCTCCGCGCCCTCGAACGCGCCTTCTCGATGCAGGGCCACGGCCGACCGCAACGCATTCTCCGAACCGGACACTCGCGCACCTCACCAATCTCTACCGAGGCCTAAATTCCCGATGGGCTCAATTCAGCGTAGAACCAGAATTTCCGACGGGCACGTCCGAAGCCATCATAAGCAGCGGCTGGGATGGTGCCAACCGGCTCCTTGATTTGCGAAGAATCTCGTCCTTCGTCCAGCAAGACTCCGCTCGGCGGCGGCGGATAAATCCGCTAATTTTACGATAGTGCGATTAGAGGCCAGTAAAAATGCCCATGAGCCAGTCTGAGCGACAATTCTCGGTGACGTCCACCCTCGGTGACGATGTCCTGCTGCTCCAGCGCATGTCCGGGATGGAGCAGATGAGCGGCCTGTTCGAATTCACGCTCGACCTGCTCAGCACCAACCATTCGATCACCGCCAAAGACCTGCTGGGCACGAGCCTTACGGTGTCGGTCGATCTCCAGGACTTGACCACCCGTTATTTCAACGGGCTCGCAGTGCGGTTCGCCCATACCGGCGGAAACACGACGCTCTCATCCTATCGGGTGACGCTGCGCCCGTGGCTGTGGTTCCTGACGCGCTGGGCCGATTGCCGGATCTTCCAGGACTTGGCGGTACCCGACATCATCCTGAAAATATTCCGGGATGCCGGCTTCACCGACATCACCAACTCGCTGTCCAAGACCTATTCGCCGCGCGACTATTGCGTGCAGTACCGCGAAACGAGTTTCGATTTCGTCAGCCGGCTCATGGAATCGGAAGGCATCTATTATTACTTCACCCATGACACCGGCAAGCACACGCTCGTGCTGGCCGATGGATATGGCGCGCACAGCACGGCGCCCAGCTACGACTCGGTACCCTATTATCCGCCCGACGAATCGGGGCGCAGGGTCGTGGAATGCCTGGACGATCTGTCGATTTCGAACGAGATCCGCAGCGGGCAATACACCCAGCGGGACTATAATTTCCAAAGCCCGAGCCTGGATCTGACGTCGACCTACAAGAACGCGCTGCCTTACGCCCATGCCGACGGTGAAATCTATGATTATCCGGGCGGCTACATGGCAATGGCCGACGGCGATCCGCTGTCCCGGGTCCATCTCGAGGAACTGGAGTCCCAGTACGAGCTGTATCATGGCCATGGCGACGCGCGAGGGCTGGGCGTCGGCCGACTGTTCACGCTGACCGATCATCCGGTCGACACCTATAACCAGGAATATCTCATCACCGCGTCGAGCTATACGGCCAGCGCCGCTGCCTACACGACCGGCGAAGGAGCGGAAGATGCCTTCGCCTGCTCGATCACGGCCACCAAGGGCGATCTGGCGTTCCGGCCGTCGCGCGCGACGCCGCGCGCCGTGATGCGCGGGCCGCAGACCGCCCTCGTGGTCGGCAAGTCGGGTGAAGAGATCTGGACCGACAGCTTCGGCCGCATCAAGGTCCAGTTCTATTGGGACCGCCTGGGCAAGAAGGACGAGAACAGCTCGTGCTGGCTGCGCGTCTCTCAGCTCTGGGCCGGCGCCTCCTGGGGCGCGATGTTCCTGCCGCGCATCGGGCAGGAGGTGATTGTCGATTTCCTGGAAGGCGACCCGGACCGGCCGATCGTCACGGGACGCGTCTACAACGGCACCAACACGGTGCCCTACGCCTTGCCCGCCAACCAGACCCAGTCGACCATCAAGAGCAATTCGAGCAAGGGCGGCGGCGGTTCGAACGAGATGCGCTTCGAGGACAAGAAGGGTTCCGAAGAGGTCTATATGCATGCCCAGAAGGACTTCAACACGGTCGTCGAAAACGACGATAGTTTGAAGGTGGGGCATGACCAGACCATCGACATCAAGAACAACCGGACCGAAGTGGTCGAAGAGGGCGACGAGACGATCACCGTCAAGCAAGGCAACCGGGCGGTCACGATCAAGACCGGCGACGAGACCCTTACGGTCGAAACCGGCAACAGGAAGACGCAGGTCAATACCGGCAACAACACCCTGACGGTCGATACGGGAAACAACAGCACGACGGTCACGACGGGCAACAACAGCCTGACGGTTTCCACGGGCAACAACACCACGAAGGTCTCGACCGGCAATTACACGATCGACGTCGGCACCGGGAAGATGTCGATCACGGCTACCGCGGCGATCGAACTCACCTGCGGCGGCAGCTCGATCAAGATCGAGCCGACCCAGATCACGATTTCGAGCGTCATGATCAAGGTCGACGGCTCGGCGCAGACCGAAGTGTCCGGTGCCATGACCAAGGTCGCCGGGAGCGGCATGCTGCAGCTCCAGGGCGGCATCACGATGATCGGCTGACCGTCGGCGGCAGCGAGGGAGGAAGCACGTGTCAGAGCCATTCAAGAAGGTGACGGTCCCGGTGGCGGAGATTTGCAAGGGATTGGCGCTGACGCCGGAAGCGAAGGCGCTGGAGACGCCGGGCGCCGCGGCGCCGGCGCTGTTCGACGCATTGGTGTCGCAAGGTCTCTATGCCGATGCGATCCGCTTCCTGGCGCGCGGCTTGCCCAAGCGGGAATCGGTCTGGTGGGCCTGCCTCTGCGCCCGCGACCGGCTGCCGGACGATGCTTCGCCCGAAATCCTGGCGGCACTGAAGGCGGCGGAGGATTGGGTCTATAAGCCGACCGAGGAAAACCGGCGCACCGCCATGGCCAAGGCCGAGGTCGCGAAATTCGAGACGCCGTCGGCCTGGGCAGCCGTGGGCGCGTTCTGGTCGGGCGGCAGCATGTCGCCGCCGGGCAATCCGGTCGTGCCGCCGGGCGAACATCTGACCGGGCTCGCCGTGGCCGGATCGATCATGCTGGCCGCGGCCCAGATCGAGCCCCAGAACGCGAACCAGCGGTATCAGGAATTCCTGGCCTATGGCGCCAACATCGCCCGCGGCGGCCGCGGGCGCGACGCGGCGACCGCGTGACGGCGGCCGACAGGGAGGGATGAACAATGGGTCAACCGGCGGCACGAGCGGGCGACATGCATGTCTGTCCCATGCTCACCGTGCTCGTTCCCCATGTGGGCGGTCCAATTCTGCCGCCAGGCGCGCCGACCGTGCTGATCGGCGGCATGCCTGCGGCCCGGCTGGGCGACATGTGCACCTGCGTCGGGCCACCGGACGTGATCGCGATGGGGGCGCCGACCGTGCTGATCGGTGGCATGCCGGCGGCCCGGATGGGCGATCCGACGGCCCATGGCGGTGTGATCGTCCTGGGCCAGCCGACCGTGCTGATCGGCTGATCTCCTTCGTCGGTGATAGAGATCACAAGCCCATTCCAGTAAGATCGTGATAAGAGACGCACGGATATGCAGGGGCCGTCGGGCCTCAGGTTTTTGACCGAAGGGGATCGTTCATGGCTCCGAGTTTCAATCGGCTGTCGGCCTTGGCCGCGCTCAGTGTTCTGGTGGCGGTCGGCTACAACGGCGCTGCCTGGGCCCAGGCCAATACGACCAAGTGCAGCGGCTCGCTCAACGCGACGCAGATCGTCGATTGTCTGAAGACGTCGCAGCCGGTGACGCGCGGCCTGCGCGTCAGCAACGCACCGGCCGCACCGCCCGAAGCATCGGCCGGGGCCAATCTCAAGGTCGAGTTCGGATTCAACTCGGTGTCATTGACTCCCCAGGCCACGGCGGCGCTCGACAATCTGGGCCACGCGCTGGTCGATCCCTCGCTGAAGGACGCGAGCTTCCAGATCGCCGGTCATACTGACGCGGTCGGTTCGGACGATGCCAACCTGGCGCTGTCGACGCGCCGGGCGGCGGCGGTCAAGAACTACATCGTCGCCAAATACGGCATCGACCAGTCGCGCCTGAAGACGATCGGCTATGGTAAGACGCAATTGCTGGACCCGGCCAATCCGAACAGCGGCGTCAATCGCCGCGTCCAGGTCACGATCGCCGCCGAATAATCCGGACCGGACGCAGCCTCACGGCTGCGTCTCGAAGAAGCTGTAGCTGCTGTCGACACCGGGGCCGGTGCGACGCAGCGCCGCCTCGAGCGCGTCGCTATATTGATCGTAGGCTTCCTGCTCGGGTCTCGGCCGATCGAACAGCGGCTTGGGCGAGACGAAGGTCACGATCATGTTCGACCCGAACGGCTCGCTGACCTCATAGATCTTTTCGTTGGCCTTGGGCGTCGGCGATGCCGTACCGAGCGTGACGCGCGTGCCGGCTTTGACCAGAGCCGCGGGCTTGCCCGGCAGCGGCTGCATATGGACCACGCTGCCGGTATTGTCGATGTAGTCCACATAGAGATAGCCGTCCCGGTCGCCGGTTCGGGCGTTCAGCACCAGCTTGTCGCCATTGTGGTAGATCTTCGAGGACCGGTTGAACTCGACCGCCGGCGCGCCGGCGGTCGTGGTCGTGTCGAGCGATTGGACGATGCTGCAGAACGGCCGCTCGAACACCTTGACCCCATCGGCCGCGATCTCGGCGCCGCGCAGGCCGACCAGGCTCGCCCGCAGGCCCGACAGGTCGAGCTGGCTGCTGACGAAACCCGTGACATTGCCCTTGAGGTCGTTGCCCAGCGAGACGGTTAGATGGGCGCATTGATAGGCCGACGTCACCTGCTGGGCGGCGGCCAGGATGTCCTCGCGGCGCGGCACCGGACCGGCCGCCGCCGTGGCGGTCTGGGTCGGCGATTGCGGGGTCGGCGACGACACTTCTGCCGCGACCGGGGGGGGCGTCACTTTTGGGGTCGCATCGGGAACGACGACCGGCTTGACCGTGGCGACGGTCGGCACGGCCTCCGGCGCGGGGCGCAGGAAATACCAGCCGGCGCCTGCGGCGGCGGCGAAGGAGATCACGGCGACGGCCGCGATCGGCAGCGCCGAGCTGCGCTTGGCGGTGGCGATCTCCACCGGTTTCGGCGGCGGCACGGGGGCCGTTTTCGTCGTGCCAGCCGGTTCCGGTGCCGGAAAGTCGAAATCGGGCGGCGGTTCCTGGGTGATGACCGGCCGGGTCGGCGCCGGGACGCCGGCCAGCAGGTCACGCATCGACTGCGGCCGGTCTTCCGGGTTCGGCTCCAGCAGCGGGGCGATGACCGGGCGCAGTTCCTCGGGGACCTGGCTCAGGTCCGGCACCGCGCGCCGTGCCTCGATGACCGAAATCGGCGAATTGCCCATCGGCAATGGTCGGCCGATCACGGCCGCGGCCAGGACCAGGCCCAGGCTGTAGATGTCAGAGCGCCCGTCGACCTTGCCGCCGTAGAGTCCCAACTGCTCCGGCGAGACCCAGGAATATTTGCCGGCAAAATCCTGGCCGACCACGGTGCGATCGCCGGGCTCGGTCGATTTGGCGATGCCGAAATCGATGATCTTGGCCTGGTCGGCGCGGTCTTCGACCAGGATGATGTTGTCGGGCGAGATGTCGCGGTGATAGATGCCCTTCTCGTGGGCGGCGGCCAGCCCGCGCGCGATGCGGTCACGCAACTGCAGCAGCTCGGCGGTCGACAGGCGGCGCTGGGTCATGACCTGGGCCAGCGACGGGCCGTCGACGAATTCCATGACCAGGTAGCGCAGGCCGTTCTCATCGAGGAACAGGCCCTCGTAGCCTACGACCGCGTCGTCGCGCACCCGGCGCAGCTTGCGCGCCTCTTCCTGGAACAGCGAGATGAAGCGGGCTTCGCTGGCGAGCGCCGGCAGGATGACCTTGATCGCGTGCTGGCTGCCCAGCTCGGTATGGCGCGCGCGATAGACCTCGCCCATGCCGCCGCGCGCCAGCAGCGCCTCGATCTCGTAGGTATGGGCCAGGATGGCGCCGGTCGTGATCGAGGCCAGGCTCGGCGCGATCTTGGGCGCCGGACTGGGGGCGCTCGTCGCGGCGACGCTCGCCGCCGGTGGGGGCGTAGGCTCGGCCGCCGCCGCCGTCTGGGCCGCGACGATGGCAGAAGGCTGCGGCGCGAAGATCCGCGTCGCTTCCTCGTCGTCGGCACTTTTCGGTGCGGGCAGGTCGTTTCCTGGTGGGTTGGTCAGACCTGACATAAAGTCTCGCAAAGGCGGATTTCGGAAACCGACCGGAATGTACAAGAAAATCGATCGGACGTGATCGACATTCGGCCGCAACGGCCGCTCTCAGGCACCTTCCTGATGGAATCGACTATAGGGGCTCGGCACCGCTTTCGATAGGGGCGCTGCCCACATCGCGCAAAGTCCCGTCATTTTGGAACCAGTCGCGCCAGCCGGACCAGGCCGACACGGTCCGCGCGAACTCGACGTAGCCAGCCGCACCGGGGTGGGCACCGTCGCCCGATGCCACCTCGCTCATCCAGATGTCCGACCGCAGCAGGGGCGTGAAGCTGTCGAGATAGGGGATGCCGAGCCGTACGCAGAGCGTCGAGAGGGCGCCGGACAGCGCCTCGACGCGGCCGTTGACCGACGGCTCGGCGATCGGCGGCGGCCCGATGAACAGGGTCGGCTTCCACCCGGCCGCGGCGGTCAGGACGGCCTCCGCATGTTCGAGCGTCAGCGGCAGTGGCAGGCGCGGGCGCCCATTCTCCAGGGTGCAGTCGTTCACGCCGAACGAAAAGACCAGGCGCCCGTCGACCATGTCGGGCAGCCGCGCCACCGCCTCGCCGGACCAGCGCGCCCGCAGGTCCGCGCTGGTATTGCGGCGAATTCCCAGATTGTAGCAGGTCAGTTCGGCGCCCCGTCGACGTTCCTCGGCACAAATCCGCCCGACCCAGCCGAGCCCGTCCGGATCTGCCGTGCCATTGACGAAACTGTCGCCGAAGAAGCAGAGGCGCCGGTCCACGGCTCTACTTCGTGCGTGCCGCGCGGGCCGCCGCCTTCCAGAACTGCCAGGGCCGCTCGATTTCCTTTTCGATGGCCAGCGCCGCATTGGCTTCTTCCAGCGACAGGTACTCGACCGGACCCAGCCGCAGCGCATCGGCGACCAGCTTCGCGTTCACCTCAGTGTAGACCGCGCGGTAGACCGCCTGCTTCAGGGTCGGGCCGACCACGGTCGAGCCGTGGCCGCGCATCAGCACCGCATTCGACGAACCCAGGCTGTCGGCGAGCGCCTTGCCCAGGTGCTGGTCGCGGATCAGCAGGTCGGTCGCAGGCCCTCCGGCATCGCGGATCTCGAAGATGTCGGCGCCGTGGCCGAGGAAGCCGCACATGTGGCAGGCCGGCTTGAAGCGGACGCTCTTGACGATGCTGAACGGCACGACCGACGGGGAATGGCTGTGCACGATCGCCATCACGTCGGGGCGCGCGCGATAGATCTCGCCATGGATGAAGCGTTCCAGGTAGACGCGCCGGTCCTCGCCGTTCAACGCCTTGCCGTCCAGGTCGAACTCGACGATGTCACCGACTTCCACACTGCCCGGCGCCATGTTGCGCGCCAGCAGGAAATGATCGGAGCGCCTGTCGTCGCGTGCGCTGACATGGCCGAAGGCGTCGACGACGCCCTCGTTAAACAGGATGTGGTTGGCGTCGACCAGGTCCTGCAACAGCTCGGGGCTGGCGTTCACTAGGGGGGATGCACTCATGTTCGGTCTCCGGCAGGCATCAGGAAGGGATCGGGTAGGCGGGGGGCAGGTTCGAACGGCCACGCAGATCGTCGGCGATCTTCTCGGCCATCATCAGGATCGGCGCGTTGGTCGGCCCGCGGGTGACGCGCGGCAGGGCGGAGCCGTCGATCACCCGCAGGCCGTCGAGGCCGCGCACGCGCATCCGCCCGTCCAGCACGGCGCTCTCGTCATCGTCGGCGCCCATCTTACAGGTGCCGACCGGATGGTGCAGCGTGATCGCGGTGCGCCGGACGAAGGCGTCGATCTCGGCATCGCTGGTCTGGCCGGCGCCCGGCGCCAATTCCTCGGCGATGAAGGGTTGCAGCGGCGCCTGGGCGCCGATCTCGCGCATGCGGCGGACCATGGCGCGGATCGTTCGGCGGTCGTGGTCGGTCGCCAGGAAATTCTGCCGGATCACGGCCGGCTTGGTCGGGTCGGTCGAGGCGAGGCCGACGGTGCCACGGCTCTCGGGTTGCAGCATCACACCCTTGATGCCGAACGCGTCGGTATAGGCCTTCACGAAGGGTTCGAGGTGCGGACCGGCATTCATCGGGCCGGCGGCCAGGATGAATTGCGCGTCCGGCAAGGTCGCCTCGGGCAGGCTGCGGACCAGGCCGACGGCGGCGGCCGGGATGCGGCTGGACAGGCCGCCGCTGCCGAACAGGAAGGTGCGCAGCAGATCCACGCCGATCCGGTCGAGGCGTAAGCCCCGATGCAACGGCCCGGGCTCGCGCCGGCGCCAGCGCACGTCGCAGACGATATGATCCTGCAGGTTCCGGCCGACACCGGGCAGGGCGGCCTTGACCGGGATGTCGTGCCGGGCGAGGTCGGCCGGATCACCGATCCCGGACAGCATCAGCAGTTGGGGGGAATTGATCACGCCGCCGCACAGCAGCACGCCCTGTTCGGCGCGCGCGTAATGGGTCTGGCCGCCTTGGCGATAGGCGAGGCCGGTCGCGCGCGCGCCCTCGAACAGCACCTGGGTCGCGAGCGCGCCGGTCCGGAGCGTGACGTTGCCGCGTGCCAGCGCCGGGCGCAGGTAGGCAACAGCGGCGCTGCAGCGAAGGCCCGCGCGCAGGGTCGCCTGCATCGGGCCGAAGCCCTCGGCCTTGGCCCCGTTGTAATCGTCGGTCCGTTCGTGGCCCGCGAGGTCCGTCGCGGCCATGAACGCCTCGATCAGCGGGTCTTCGAAGCGCAGCGTCTCGACGGTCAGCGGCCCGTCGCCGCCGCGCAAGGGCGTTTCGCCCGCCTCCCAGGATTCCGAGCGCTTGAAATAGGGCACCACCCGGTCGTAAGACCAGTCGGGCAACCCCAGATCCTGTGCCCAGTGGTCGTAGTCCTCGGCCATGCCGCGCGCATAGGCCATGCCGTTGATCGAGCTGCAGCCGCCGATCACCTTGCCGCGCGCGCATTCGATGCGCCGGCCATCCATGCCCGGCTCGGGCTCGGTGAAATAGCCCCAGTCGAACAGCCGGTGCTTCAGGATCAGGCCCCAGGTCAGCGGGATCTTGATGATCGGCGAGCGGTCCTGGCCGCCGGCCTCGAGCAGCAGGATGCGCACGTCCGGATCCGCGCCCAGGCGGTGGGCCAGCACGCAGCCGGCCGAGCCCGCGCCGACGATGACATGATCGAGCCGCTCTTCGGCCACCGCCATTCAGGCCGCCGACAGCTTGACGTTGATGTTCTTGACCTGGGTGAACTCCAGCAACTCCTCGAAGCATTCCTCGCGGCCGATGCCGGACTGCTTCACGCCGCCGAACGGAGCGCCCAGGAAATGCTGGCTGGTGTTGTTGATCCAGACGTACCCGGTCTCGATCCGGGCTGCCGCCCGGTGCGCCGTCACCAGGTCGCGCGTCCAGATCGATCCGGTCAGGCCATAGTCGACGGCATTCACCTGGTCGAACAGCGCGTCCTCGTCGTGCCAGCGGAACACCGACATGATCGGGCCGAACACTTCCTCGCGCGCCAGGCGCATGTCGGGCCGCATGTCGGCGAACACCGTCGCCTCGAAGAAGAAGCCGCGCGCCAGCGCCGGGTCGGTCGGCTGCTTACCGCCGCACACGAGCCGTGCGCCCTCGTCGAGCGCGGAGCGGACGAAGCCCTGGACCTTTTCCAGCTGCGCGGCACTGATCAGCGATCCCATGGTCGTCGCGGGATCGGTCGGCAGGCCCGGTTTGTGGCGTTCCGGCACAAGGGCGGCGACGGCATCCAGCACGCGGTCATGGATCGAGGCATGCAGGAACACCCGGCTGGTCGATCCGCAGGATTGCCCGGCCCAGGTGAAATTCATGCCCTGGACGATGCCCTTGACCAGCGCATCGATATCCGCGTCGGGATAGGCAATGAGGGCGTTCTTGCCGCCGAGTTCCAGCAGCACCGGCTTCAGCGAGTCCGACGCGCTGCGCATCACCGCCTTGCCGGTCGGCACGCCGCCGATCAGCGTGATCTTGCGGACCAGCGGGTGCGCCGTCAGCGCCTCGCCGCAGGCTCGGCCGCCGGCCAGGAAATTGACCACGCCGGGCGGGAAGATGCTGCCGATCAGTTCGGCCAGTCGCAGCAACGACAGCGGCGCCTGGTCCGGCGCCTTGACCACGACGGTATTGCCGGCCGCCAAGGGGGCCGCGATGCGCATGGCGGCGAACATCAGCGGATGGTTATAGGCGACGATGCGCGCGATCACGCCCATCGGCTCGCGGACCGTATAGTTGAGGTTCCCGTCGCCCATCGGGATGGTCTCGCCCTTGATCCCGGGCGCGAGCCCGGCGAAATAATCGAGCCCGCCTGCGGCGAAGCGGGCGTCGCCGGCCAGCATGGTCACCGGATTGCCGGTGTCGAGCGCGTCGAGCAGGGCCAGCGCGTCGGCGTGCTGGCGCAGCACGTCGGCTGCCTTGCGCAGCAGCGCGCCGCGCTCCGCCGGCGTGGTCCGTCGCCAGGCCTTGAAGGCGGCATGGGCGGCGCGCACCGCCGCATCCACGTCCTCGGCCTCGGCGATGGGCGCCGCAGCGATCGCCACGCCGGTTGCGGGCGCCACGCTATCGGCATAGCGGCCGGCGAGCGGGGCATGCCAGGCGCCGCCGTAATAGAGATCCCGGTGATCGGGCAGCACGCCCGGGGGAATCGTGAAATCGACCATCGGTGTCTCCTGTCCTGACGTCGGCCTCGTCCGAGGCGTCGACAGCGATCGCCCCAAACGTCATCCCCGGGCCTTGACCTGGGGATCCACGCAGTGCCGCCCGTGGTCGGAGGTTGAGATCCGTTGCCCGGCCGCGGGGATGGCCGGGTCAAGCCCGGCCATGACGAATAATGAGAAATGGCCTACGTGTACTTGGCCGACGTCGTCTTCAGGACTTCGTAGTCGGCGCGCGCGTCGGCGCTGAGGTTGCGCAGCGCGGTCGGCACGACGATGTCGAGGTACTGCTTCGCATCGGCCTCCGGCAGGGTGATGGTCTTGCCGCCATTCTTTTCCCAGGCGGCCTGGGCGTTGGTGACGTCGGTCTCGCCCCAGGTGGCGCCCGCGACGTCGGCCTTGTGCGCCTGCTCGACCACGACCGCCTCGAGCGCGCCCAGCGACTTCATGAAATCGCCGTTCACCAGGCCCAGCATGACGATGAAGGTGCCGGGCAGCAGGGTCAGGCTCTTCGAGATGTCGTAATATTTGAGGGCGGAGAAGATGGTGGTGCCGGCATAGACGCCGTCGATCGTCCCGTTCTGGAACGCTGGCAGCACTTCGCCCAGCGACATGGCGATCGGCGAGGCGCCCAACTCCTTCAACTGGGCGATCAGCAGGGCCGATCCCGGTACGCGGATCTTCATGCCCTTGAAATCGGCGAGTGTCGTGATCGGCTTGCGCGACACGATGCCGACCGGCGAATGCATCATGGCCGTGATCACGGCGACGCCCTTGGGGGCTGCGATCTTGCCCAGGCGCTCGCGCACGGCGGGGTCCGCATAGACCTTGGCGCCCTGGGACATGCTCGTGACCACGCCCGGCACCGACAGTACGGCGAAGCGCGGCTCCAGTCCTTCGTAGATGCCGGATGCGTTGAGGGCGACCTCGACGGTGCCCATCGTGACGCCCTCGACCGTCGTCTCGCCCGAGCCAAGCTGGCTCGCCGGATAGACGTTCGCCTTGATCTTGCCGGCGCTGGCCGACTCGACGCCCTGCTTCAGCAGGTTCAGCCACTCGCTGTCGAGATCGTTCGACGCGGTGGTCGTCAGCTTCATGGTGAAGTCTTCGGCCCAGGCCCGGCCGGCGAGGCCGAGGCTGCCGACGGCGGCGAGCCCGGTGGCGCCCTTGATGAGCAGTCGACGCGAGATATCCATGACCAGTTCCTCCCGATGTTCTTGTTGTTTAGTGGATGAGCCAATGAACGCCGGCGAGCGAGACCGCCGGCACGTAGGTGATGATCGCGAGCCCGACCAGGTAGACGAAGACGAACGGGACGATGCCGCGATAGATCATGTTGAGCGGCAATCGAAGCACGGTCTGGGCGACGAAGATGTTGATGCCGAACGGCGGGTGGAACAGCCCGATGCCCAGGTTGACCGTGAAGATGATGCCGAAATGCACCGGATCGACGCCCAGCGCCTTGACCAGCGGGACGAGCAGGGGCGTCAAAAGCAGGATGGCCGAGATGCCGTCCATGAACGAGCCGACCAGCAGCAGCAGAACGTTGATCGCCAGCAGCATGCTCCAGAGCGGCAGATGCATGCCGGTCAGCCATTCGGTCAGCGCCGACGGGATCTGGTTGACCGTCAGCACCCAGCCGAACAGCACCGCGCACGCGACGATGACCAGGATCTGACCGGTGAAGATGGCGGTCGATTGCGCGCAGTCGAAGATGTCGCGCCAGCCCAATTCGCGATAGATCAGCATCGGCACGCCGGCGGCATAGACGCAGGCGACGGCCGCGGCCTCTGTCGGCGTGAACACGCCGCCATAGATGCCGCCGAAGATGATGACCGGGGCGCCCAACGCCGTGATGCCGCGTGCCGCCGCCCGGCCCAGTTCGCCGAAATCGAACGCCTTCTCGCCGCCGATGCCGTTGCGCCAGCAGAACCAGACGACATAGGAGCACAGCAGCACGGTCAGCAGCAGGGCCGGCACGATGCCGGCGGCATAGAGGCGCGGCACGGATTCCTGCGCCGCCGTGCCGTAGACCAGCAGTGGGATGCTGGGCGGGATCACCACGTCGATGGCGCCCATCGAGGTCAGCAGTCCGGCCGAGAAGCGCATGGGATAGCCGGCCTTCATCAGCGCCGGCAGCATGGCCCGGCCGATGGTCGCGACCGAGGCGGCGCTCAGGCCCGACATCGCGCCGAACAAAGCCGAGGAACAGACAGTGGTAACCCCCAGCCCGCCCGGAATCCGGCCGACGCCGGCATTGACGAAATTGACCAGCCGCTGGGCGACCGAACCGCGTCCCATCAGTTCGCCGGTGAAGATGAAGAACGGCACGGCCAGCAGGGTATAGGCGTTGACCGCACCGAACAGGGTCTGGTGCAGCACCGACAGCGGGATGTGCATGAACAGCAGCAGGGCCGCCATGACCGCCGTCAGCAGCACCAGGAAGATCGGGAATCCCAGCAGCAGCAGGGCGACCGGCAGGACGCCGAGGACCAGGCTCATGGCGTGGCCTCTTCACCCGGCGTCGAGGCAGGGAGCGGCGTCGGCGCCGCATCGTCGCGGGTGAACAGGCGGACCAGGCCGACGAACGTCATCAAGGTGAAGGCGATCGCCAGTACGCTGTGCGGAATCCACATCGGGATATGGGCATTCTCGCTATGGGTGCCGATCCGGAACATCTTGGTGGTGTAGGTCCAGGACACCCAGGTCATCAGGCCGCAGACCGCGATCGCCAGCAGCGCCTCGGCGCCATTGACCACGCGGCGGACCGCCGGCGAGAAATGGCGGGTCAGCACGTCCATGCGCAGGTGGCGGCGCCGGATGTGGGCGACCAGGCCGCCGAGGAACGCCATGCTGATCATCAGGTAGATCTGGAATTCGTCGGCGCCGGTGATCGCGTGGTTGAAGCCGTATCGGGCTACGACATTCACCACGTTTACGATGACGGCCACGATCAGCGCTGCGCCCAGCAACCGGCTGAACAGCGTGGCGATCCCGGACAGGGCGCCTTGCGGCGGCGGTGTGCCTAACATTCTTCCTGGTGCCTCCCGTCGAACTTCTTTTTATCGCCCTTGCGTCAGCCGAGGCAGCGCTCGGCGCTCCAGCCATAGAGCCATTGCAGCGAATCGTAGAATTGCGGCTGGGTCCGTCCGACCCAAAGCGAATTGCGTACCAGCCGTTCGACGCCATGGGCGTGGTAGATCCGCCCCATCTCGCGCGCCGACAACAACACCCGCGCGGCGCGGGGGATGCGCACGGCCTCGTAGCGCCGGAACGCCGCCTCGAAATCGAAATCGCTTTCGGTGATCGCAGCACCCAGCGTCACCGCATCCTCCAGCGCCATGCAGGCGCCTTGGGCGATATATTGCGTCATCGGATGGGCGGCGTCGCCCAGCACGGTCGCGCGGCCCTTGCTCCAGAACGGCACAGGATCGCGATCGGCCGTCGCCCAGCGGCGCCAGGATTTCGGCCGGTCGAGCATCTGGTGCGGCTTCGGATGCACGCCCTGGAAATAGGACAGCACCTCGTCCTTGCTGCCGTCGCGCACGCCCCAGGTTTCCTGCTCGCGGCTGTGGAAGGTGACGACCAGGTTATATTGCTGGCCGCCGCGCAGCGGGTAATGGACCAGATGGCAGTTCGGCCCGGCCCAGACCACCGGCGCGTTCATCCGCAGCTCTTGCGGCATGTCGGCCAGATCGACGACCGCGCGATAGACCACGTGTCCGGTCACCCGTGCCTCGTCGCCGATCAGGGTCTGGCGGATCGCCGACTTGACGCCATCGCAGCCGATGACCGCGTCGGCGCGATGGCGCTCGCCGCGCGCGTCGGTCACGGTCGCCCCGCCGTCGTCGATCTCCAGGCTCTCGACCAGGGTCGAGGTGCGGAAGTGGATCAGCGGATGGTCGCGCACGGCCTCCAGGATCGATAGGTGGATGTCGGCGCGGTGGATGACGCCATAAGGATTGCCGAAGCGCTCCCGGAACGGCGCGCCGACGTCGATCGAGGCGACCTCGTTGGCATCGACCGCATCCATCAGGGTCAACCGGTCGATGAACACGGCGCGCGACCGGGCGGCAGCGCCCACGCCCAGCCCGTCGAGTGCAGCAAACGCGTTGGGACCGAGCTGGATGCCCGCGCCGATCTCGCCGATCGTGGCGGCCTGCTCCAGCAGCTCGACCGCGACGCCGAGGCGGGCCAGCACCAGCGCCGCGGCGAGACCGCCGATGCCGCCGCCGACCACGATGACCTTGCGTTCACTCATGCGAGCCTCCTTGTCTCAGCTGCGCCACTATCCGACAAAGTCCGGCTGGCGGCCGGGGGCCGCGGCAGCGAACGCCGGCTGTGCCGCGGCATGGCGATAGATCGCCATGGTCGCGGGATAGGCGTTGAAGCTGCAGCCCATGCGTTCCGCGTTGGCGATCTGCGGCACCAGGCAGCAATCGGCAAGCGTCGGCGCCGCGCCGAAGCAGAACGGTCCTTCGCCGGAGCGCACGAGCAGCCGCTCGACCGCGGCCAACCCCTCGCCGATCCAATGGCGGTACCATTCGTCCTTCTGCACCGCGGTCACGCCCAGCCTATCCTGCAGGTATTTCAGGATGCGCAGGTTGTTGACCGGATGGATGTCGCACGCGATCAGGTTCGATAGTTCCAGCACGCGGGCGCGCAGCACCGGCGCGTCCGGGATCAGGCGCGGTTCGGGATAGCGCCGGTCGAGATAGTCGATGATCGCCAGTGATTGCCCGAGCGTGCCGAGTTCGTCGTGCGCGTCGGGGACGAGCGCCGGCACGACGGCCGAGGGGTTGACCTCCGCGACATAGGCCGGGTCACGATGGCCGCCGACACGGATGTTGATGGGGCTGTAGTCGTAGCCGAGCCCTTTCAGGGCGAGTGCGATGCGCACCCGGTACGAGGTCGAGCTGTTGAAGAAACTGTAGAGCTGCATGACCGCCTCAGCGCGTGACGACCCGGGCCGAGATCGTGCCGAGCCCATCGACGCCCACGACGATCAGGTCACCGGCCACGACCGCGCCGACCCCTTCCGGCGTGCCGGTATAGATGAGGTCGCCCGGCTCCAGCCGGAAATAGCGCGACAGGTCGGCGATGGTCTCGGGCACCGACCAGATCAGGTGGCTGACGTTGCTGTCCTGCTTCCTGGTGTCGTTGACGGTCAGCCAGATGCCGGCCTCCGCCATGCCGTCGACCGTGCCGGCGGGATGGAGCGGGCCGATCGGCGCCGAGCTGTCGAACGCCTTGCCGATTTCCCAGGGCCGGCCCTTTTCGCGCATGCCGATCTGCAGGTCGCGGCGGGTCATGTCGAGCCCGACCGCATAGCCCCAGACATGGTCCAGCGCCTGCTCGACCGGGATATTGGCGCCGCCGGTGCCGATGGCGACGACCAGCTCGGCCTCGTAATGATAGTTCGCGGTGAGCGACGGGTAGGGCAGGTCGAGCACCGCGCCCTCGGCGACCGGCATCACCGCATCGGCCGGCTTGCAGAAATAGAACGGCGGATCGCGGTCGGGATCGAAACCCATTTCTCGGGCATGGGCGGCGTAGTTGCGGCCGACGCAATAGACCCGGCGTACCGGGAACAGGTCGGCGGTCCCGGTGACCGGCAGGAGAACGGGCTTGGGCGCGGCGATGACGAGGGACATGGCGGATCCGGAACTGGAAGTGAAAGGCGTTGCAGTGGCGAGGGCGGTCAGACCCGCTCTTCGCGCAGCAGGTTGAGCGCGGCCTGCACCGGGCGATCGGAGAAGCTGAACAGCACCGCGTCGTCGGTCGAGGCGAGCTGGACCGGCGCCCAGGACGGCACGACGAAGATGTCGCGCGGCCCGAACGGGAATTGCGCATCGCCGATCCGGACGGTGCCATGGCCCTCGACCGTGCAGAACACGGTGGCATCGGTGCTGCGGTAGGTGCGCCCGCGGAAGCCGGCCGGCAGCAGCTGCATGAAGGTCGCCATGGTCGGCATCGGCCAGCCGCCGGTCGAAGGATTGACGTAGCGCAGCTTGACGCCGTCCCAGCCGTCGATATCGCCGTGACGATAGAGCTGGTCGAGCGCCTCGCGGGTCCGCGCATAGGGATAGCTGAAGATCGGCGAGGTCGGATCCTCCACCCGATGGCGGACCGGTGCCATGTTGTGGCCGAAGCGGGCGAAGCTGTCGCCCTCGGGCCGGACCACCGGCTGGACCGCTTCTGGATAATTCTCGGCGAAACCGGCATCGAGGCTACGGATCAGCGGAATATCGAGCCCGTCCATCCAGATCACCGGCTCGCCGCCATCGATCTCGGCCGCATTGCCATGGTCGTGCCAGGTCCAGGACGGCGTGATGATGAAATCGCCCGGATGCATCGCCGTGCGCTCGCCATTGACCGCTGTCCAGGCGCTCTCGCCCTCGACGACGAAGCGTAGGGCCGACTGGGTATGGCGATGGCTGGGCGCGATCTCGCCGGGCAGGATCAGCTGCAGGCCGGCATAGAGCGTCGAGGTGATGCTCGAGGTGCCGGCGAGCCCCGGGTTTTCCAGGATCAGCACACGGCGCACTGCCTCTTCGGCGGTGATCAGGTCGCCGGCCTGGAGGACGAGCGAGCGGATTTCGTCGTATTTCCAGATCGCCGGAACGCAATGGGGCTGCGGCTGCTTGGGGACCAGGTTGTGCAGGGATTCCCACAGCGGGGCCAGATGGCTATGGCCGATCTGCTCGTAATAGGTCGCGCGTTGCTGGGGCGCTGTGGCGACGCTCATGCTGGTCCTCCCTCGCGGATGGCGGTGCGACGCCTCAGGCGCCTGTTGTTGCGATCACCTTCCGCTTTCAGTCATGTTATTAGAAATGATGATTCGATCTGATCCATACGATTTTGGATATAGCTCGCCGAGGAGGGCGCATGGACTGGACCGGTCGGCTGCGGTTGCGCAATCTGCAGATGCTGCTCAGTCTCGCGCAGACCCAGAACATCAGCCGCTCGGCCGTGGCCTTGAACACGACCCAGCCCGGCCTGTCGAAATGGCTGCGCGAGCTCGAGGCGGATATCGGGCTGCCGCTGTTCGAGCGCCATGCGCGCGGTCTGAAGCCGACGCCCTACGGCGAGGCGCTGATCGCGCACGCCCGGCGGATCGAGGCCCATCTCGACGGCGCCCGCGACGATCTGGCGGCGATGCGCGACGGCGGCAGCGGCCGGGTCGTGATCGGCGCGTCGGGCGCCTCCGCGTCGGACACGGTGCCGCTCGCCGTGTTCAAGCTGATGCAGCGGATGCCCCAGGCCTCGATCAAGCTGTTCGAGAGTACGACCGACCGTCTGCTGACCCTGCTGGGCGACGGCGACCTGGACGTCGTCGTCGGCCGGTCCAGCCGGAACTTGCCCGACCTGGCGATCCGGTCGGAAACGCTCTATGTCGAGCCGATCCATTTCGTCGCCCGGCCACGCCACCCGCTGTTCGCGAAGGCGAGCGTGGATTGGGACGACCTGTTCGCCCACCGCTGGCTGATCTGGCCCAAGGGCACGCCGATCCGCGATTCGCTCGACGACGCGCTTGCCGCGGCGGGGCGGGTGCTGCCCGCACCCTATGTCGAATCGAATTCGGTAACGCTCAACCTGACCCTGCTCAACAACAGCGACATGATCGGCCTCGCGTCGCACCGGGCAGCGATGCGGTTCGCCCAGATGAATGCGATGCGGATCGTGCCGCTGCGCCTGTCGGGTTTCGGCACGGTCACGATGTATTGGCGCGAGGATGCGGCCGGCCGTGCCGCGGTCGCCGCCACGCTCGCGTGCCTGCACGAGGTCGTGGCCGAGCAGTCGGGCCGGAAGGAACGCCCGACCTAGCGGCCGGTGAAAGCAGGGGTTGCAGGCGCCGGTCGATCATCGAGACGACCGCGGCCAACCTATTGGTCAAACACGTAGTTTTCACGTACAGTCCGGAAAAAACGGACCCGCGTTTTCCGGGGAGCGCCGTTCATTCGGGCCGCAGCAACTATGACACTTCTTTCGAGCCGTCTGCTCATGCTCCTTTTGCTTCTGTTTCCGGCAAGCGCCGGGGCGGCGGAACGGCTCGATGTGGTCTATCCGGTGCTCGACGGCCGGGACGTCACGCGACAGCTGCAATTTTCCCTGCTCCGCCTCGCGCTCGAGAAATCCGGGCAGCCCTACGTCATCAGGCCCTACGACAGTTCGTCGATGACCAATGCGCGCATGCAGGAATTCCTGGCCGACGGACAACCGCTCACCGTCGCCTGGTTCGGCACCAGTGCCGATGCGGAGCGTCGCTTTCTGCCGGTGCGGATTCCGCTCACCCGGGGGTTGATCGGGGTCAGGCTCCTGCTCATCGCGAAGGATCGGCAGGCGGATTTCGATCGCGTCCGCAGACTGAACGATTTGAGTAGCCTGTTGGCCGGCCAAGGCTTCGGGTGGGCCGACATCGAGATCCTGCGGCATTCGGGCCTTCAGGTGAGCGTTGCGCCGATGGAAAACCTGTTCGGGCTCACGGCCTTGAAGCGCATCGACTATTTTCCGCTCGGCGCCAATGAGATCTACGACCTGCTGGAGCAGCATCGCGATGTCGACGGTCTGGCCGTGGAACAAGACCTGGCGTTGCATTTCTTCCATTTCGACATGTTCTTCTTCGTCAATCGGGCAAACGAAGCCCTGGGCCAGGCCTTGCAACAAGGGCTCGAACGGGCCTATGCCGACGGCTCCTTCATGACGACCTTCAACGCCCATCCGGACATCGTCGCCTTGCGGCACGTGGCCAATCTGGAACACCGGCGCTGGCTCGAGGTGCCGAACCCGTTGCTCAGTGCGGAGACCAGCGCGCTGCCGGCGCGATATTGGGAAGAACCTTCGCACGGTGCCAACGTCGACTGAGGATGATCCGTCGATCGTTCCGGACTCGTATCGATATTCTAGGCGCCGAGGCGCATGGTCCGGGACTCTGGGAACGTGACGATGGCTCGGGTACCCAGGTCGATTTCGCTGGTAATGATGACCTGGCCGCCGTGCATCTCGGCCAGTCGCTTGACCAGGGGCAGCCCCAGTCCGGTACCGTCGGCCCGGCGATTCCTGGCATTGTCCGCCTGCCAGAAGGCCTCGAAGACCCTGGGCAGGTCCTCGGGCTCGATGCCGCAGCCATTGTCGTCCACCGTGATGACGAAGCTGCCCTCGGGGTCCATGGCGGCGGAAAGCACGACCTCGCCGCCCGGCGGCGTGAACTTGATCGCGTTCGACAGCAGGTTCAGCAGGATCTGCTTCAATCGGATGGGATCGGCGCGCAGGTAGGGTACCGGCGTGGCCACCTCCAGCTTCAGGGCGACTTTTCCGGCCAGAGCCTTCGCCTCGACGATGCCGGCGGCCGCCCTGAATTCCGCCCCGAGGTCGAGCGGTTCCTCGTGCAGCACCAACTCGCCGGCCTCGACCTTCGCATAGTCCAGGATGTCGTTGATCAGGTTGAGCAGCAGGTGGCCGCCGGCCTCGATCTGTGCGGCATATTCCTTGTATTTCGGGTTGCCGAGCGGTCCCAAGGTTCCGCCGCGGATCATCTCCGAATAGCCGATGATCGCGTTGAGCGGCGTGCGCAGCTCGTGGCTCATGTTGGAGAAGAAGGCGGTGCGTGCCAGGTTGGCGCGCTCCGCCTCGGCCCGGGCAGCCTCCAACCGTTCTTCGATCGCCTTCTGCTGGCTGAAGTCGCGCGAGGTCGTGACGATTTCCACCGGTTCGCCGCCGGCCCGATTCCTCAGATACTGCATGACCAGATGCAGCCACAGATAGGCCCCGTCCTTCCGCTTGGCACGATAGATCACCGATGCGGTCGGCTCGCCGGCGTGCAGGCGATGGCAGGCCGCTTCCAGCAGATGCCGGTCGTCCGGATGGGCGAGGTCTTGGGCCGGAAGGCCGACCAGCTCGTCCGGCGTATAGCCCATGATCGGCAGGCAGGCCGGCGAGATGTAGGTCTGCCGGCCCGCAAGGTCGATGCGGCCGATCATGTCGGTCGAATTGTCGGCGAGCAGCCGGTAGCGCTCCTCGCTCGCATGCAGATCCTGATAGGCCAGCTCGCGATCGTTCACGTCGCGTACGACGGCGTGCATCAACCGAACCTTGCCGGTTTCGGGATCGAGGGTCGGGCTGCGCCGGACCTCGACCCAGAGATAGCTGCCGTCCTTGCGTCGTGTCCGATAGGTGCTGCGGGTCGGCACGCCATGCTTGACCGTGCCGTCCCGCTCGCGGGCGACGCGGTCGGCATCGTCGGGATGAACGCTCTCGACGAAGTCGCTGGCGAGATATTCCTCAGGCGAATAGCCGGTCAGGACGAGGGACGCGGGCGAAATATACTGGCGACGGCCTTCCTCGGCATTGTAGGCGAGGATCATGTCGGTCGAGTTTTCGGCCAGCAGCCGATACAGCTCTTCGCTTTTGGTCTCGGCCGCTTCCGATGCCATCCGATCCTCGGTCATGCTCGTGTGATCGATCGCTCGACGGCTTCGTCGGGGCTTGTTCGATCAAAAGTTCCAGGCGATCCAGGCCATGCGTCGAAGACGGCAAAAGATCGCCGGTCCGGACCCGTTCGAATATCGACGATTTTCGACAACTCTTCCGCGATTCGCAACAAAGCTACGGAGTTGATCGGAAGAAATGGTTAACGGCTTTTGGTTCGATCGGCGTCAACTCGTCTGTTGTCGGCTGAACCTCGAAACGATCCTTGTCGCCGCTCTTCGGCCCGCGATCGTCCGTGCCGTTCCGCCCCGAACTTCCGCGCGGAGCGGTCGTCCGCAATGCCCAAAAACGATCGGGCGGCGCAGCTTAATCGGCTGATCCATTAACGTATATGATAGAATTCTTACACAGAATGACGGTGACCGGTTCGGTCATTCGCCGAGGGCCCTGGTTTGACAATTTCGATCGAAGAATCAAAAAAGCGGGAGCAGGAAACGTTGGAGGCCGCGGGACGCGTATTCTGGATCACCGGTTTGTCCGGTGCCGGAAAGACGACGGTAGGACGCGCGCTCTGCGACCGATTGAGGTCGGCGGGCCGGCCGGTCGTGTTCCTCGACGGCGACGCGCTGCGCGCGGCCATTTCCGAGGATCTCGGCCATACGACGGATAGCCGGCAGCGCTCGGCGATGCGCAATGCCCGGCTGTGCCAGCTGTTGGCCGGCCAGGGCAACGACGTGGTCTGCGCGACCATCTCGCTGTTTCACGAGGTCCAGCGCTGGAATCGCGAAAACATTCCAGGCTATCGCGAGATCTATCTGCAGGTGCCGATCGACGAGCTGCGACGTCGGGATACCAAGGGTATCTATGCCGGTGCCCATCGCGGCGAGCTGCGCGACGTGGTCGGGCTCGACGTGCCGGCACAGGTTCCAGAAACGCCGGATCTCGTCCTCGACAATCACGGGTCGCTCGACCCCACGGCGGCGGTCGAGCGCATCTGGGCCGTTTGCGCGCTGCGCGAAAAGACGCCGGCTGCCGGACCGGCCCATGGCTTCACCACGAAAGCGGAAACGCTCGAGGCGCTGGCGCCGTTGTTGCGCCATGGCCGTGTCCTGCCCCAGGTCCGCCTGACCGTCGGGGAGTGGCGTGCAGACCCTGCCGGGGTGCTGACCCACATCGCGGCAGTGCCGTGGAGTGCCGGCTCGCTGATCGTGCGCAGCAGCGCGCGCGACGAGGACGGTGTCGCCGGTTCCCAGGCCGGACGCTATGATTCCGTGCTCGGCGTCGCGGGGACCACGGTGGCGTTGACCCGGGCGATCGACCAGGTCATCGCGTCCTTCACCGACGGCGGTCGGCCCGATGACCAGGTCTTCGTGCAGCCGATGCTGGACAGCGTCGCGATGGCGGGCGTCGCATTCTCGCGCAGCCCCAGCGGTGGCGGCCCTTATGTCATCGTCAACTATGACGACCGCACCGGCCGCACCGACCAGGTGACCGCCGGCGTCGGCGACCGGCTCGAAACCTTCCTGTGCCTGAAATCCCGCATCGACGCCTGTCCACCGGCCCTGGCGCCGATCGTGACCCTGATGGGGGAACTCGAGACGCTGCTGGCCTGCAATGCGATCGATGTGGAATTCGCGCAGGGCGGCGACGGACATCTCTACCTGCTGCAGGTTCGACCGCTCGCCGTCGATCATCATGGCAAGGCGGGGGATGCCGAGATCGAGGCCGTGCTGGCCGACATCGCGCGCAAGGTGGAGCTGCTCAATCGGCCTCATCCGTTCCTGCATGGCAGCCGGACGATCTTCGGCGTCATGCCGGACTGGAACCCCGCCGAGATCATCGGCCTGCGCCCGTATCCGCTGTCGCTTTCGCTCTATCGCGAGCTGATCACCGACGCGATCTGGGCCTATCAGCGCGACAATTACGGCTACCAGAATCTGCGCAGCTTTCCTCTGCTGGTCAGCTTCCAGGGTCTGCCCTACATCGACGTGCGGGTCAGCTTCAATTCCTTCGTGCCGAGCGATGTGCCGAGCGAGTTGGCCGGACGGCTGGTGAACTATTACATCGATCGGCTGCTCGCCGAGCCGCATCTGCACGACAAGGTGGAATTCGAGATCATCTTCTCCTGCTACACGCTGGACCTGCCGGAGCGGCTCCAGCGGTTGCGGGAACATGGCTTCTCGGAACAGGATGTCCAGGAACTGACCTGCGCGCTGCGTCGCCTGACCAACCGGGTCATCCACGGCGAGACCGCGCTGTGGCGCCACGACCGCGCGAAGGTCGACGTGCTGGCCCAGCGGCTGCCGATGATCGCCGGCGCCGAGATCGACAAGATCAGCCGCATCTATTGGCTGATCGAAGATTGCAAGCGCTATGGCACGCTGCCGTTCGCCGGCCTGGCGCGAGCCGGCTTCATCGCGGTTCAGTTGCTGCAGTCGTTCGTCGCGGTCGGCGTGCTCGACGCGGAGGAACATGCGACCTTCATGGCGAGCGTGGACACCGTCGGTTCCCGCATCGGCCATGATTTCGGCCGCCTGGACAAGGCGGGTTTCCTGGAGCGCTACGGGCACCTGCGACCGGGTACCTACGACATCCTGTCGCCGCGCTACGACGAGGCGCCGGATCTCTATTTCGACTGGTCGAGCGCCGAGCCGTGCCAAGGCGGATCGCCGCGCTTCGCGCTGTCGATCGAGCAATTGCGCCGCATCGAGCACATGCTGAAGGAGCACGAGCTCGACATCGACGTGCTGAGCCTGATGGAATTCATCAAGGCGGGCATCGAGGGGCGCGAGTATGCAAAGTTCGTGTTCACCCGCAGCCTGAGCGACGCCCTGTCGCAGATCCGCGAGCTGGGGGCCGATCACGGCCTGTCGGCCGAGGATTGCGCCTACCTGAACTACGACGCGATCCGCGCGCTCTACAGCCAGAGCGGGTCGGTCAGCGAGATCCTGCGCGAGAGTGTCGCCCGCGGCCGTGAAAGCCATGCGCTGACCCGCAAGCTGATCCTGCCGCCGATCATTTCGGCACCCGAGCAGGTCTTCGCCTTCCACCTGCCGCCTAGCCAACCGAATTTCATCACGCGCAAGACCATCACCGCGCCCGTCGCCAAGGTCGGCGATCCACCGGAAAGCTTCGCCGGCCGTATCCTGTTCGTGCCCAGTGCCGATCCCGGCTTCGACTGGATCTTCACGCGCGGCATCAGCGGTTTCGTGACCCAGTTCGGCGGCGTCAATTCCCACATGGCGATCCGGGCCGGCGAGTTGGGCATTCCCGCCGTGATCGGTGCGGGTGAGGCTCTGTTCGAACAATGGCGGGGCGCGCAGAAGCTCAGTCTCGACTGCATGAACCAGAAGGTCTCGATCATCGCATGAAAGCGGTCGCCATCACCCAGCGGGTCACGGTCGTGCCGGCCTATGGCGAGCGCCGAGATTGCCTGGACCAGGCCTGGATCTGCTTTCTGGCGGCCTGCGGGCTGTTGCCCGTCGTGCTGCCCAATCTCGCCGAGGCGGCGGTGGCGCTGTGCGAGCGGGCCGGGGTTGACGGCCTGGTGCTGACCGGCGGCAACGACCTGGTGGCGGTCGGCGGCGACGCGCCCGAGCGGGACGAGACGGAGAACGCCGTCATGGACTGGGCGGAACATCGCGGATTGCCCATCCTGGGCGTCTGCCGGGGCATGCAGGTGATCCAGCATCGCCAGGGAATAGCACTCACCCGGGTCGAGGGGCACGTGACGCCGCGACAGATGATCCGTATCGAGGGGGAATCCAAGGAAGTGAACAGCTATCATAATTTCGCCGCGTTCGATTCGCGCCCGCCGCTCGATGTCTGGGCGATCGCGGACGACGGCGTGGTCGAGGCGGTGCGCGATCCCGGGCGGCGGACGACCGGCATCATGTGGCATCCGGAGCGGCTGAGCCCATTCTCGCCGAGCGACGTGGCACTGTTCCGCCGCGTCTTCGAGGCCGAATGATGCGCGCCCTGATCCTGGCCGCGGGACGCGGCAGCCGGATGAAGGAAATCGGCGACGAGCGCCCGAAATGCCTGGTCCAGCTGGCCGGCAAGCCGCTGATCGAGCGCCAGATGGCGGCGCTGCGCCGTGGCGGCATCGAGGAGATCGGCGTCGTGCGCGGCTATCGCGCCGAGATGATCGATTATCCGGGGCTGACCTATTTCGCCAACGAGCGCTGGTCCGAGACCAACATGGTGATGTCGCTGGCCGCGGCGGCCGAATGGCTGCGGGCCGGGCCGGTCGTCGTCAGCTATGCCGACATCTTCTATCGCAACGAACTGGTCCGCGGCCTGGCCGATGCGCCGGGCCAGATGGTGATCGCCTATGACCGGGCCTGGCGCCGCCTATGGACCCGGCGCTTCGCCGATCCGCTGTCCGACGCGGAGACATTCCGCCGCGACGCGGCCGGCAACCTCGTCGAGATCGGCGGCAAGACGACGCGGATCGAGGATATCGAGGGGCAGTACATGGGACTGCTCAAATTCACCCCGCCCGCCTGGGCCGCGATCGAAGCGCTGCTGAGCGGGCTCGAGCCGCCGGTTCGCGACCGCCTCGACATGACCGGCATGCTGCGTCGCCTGATCGCCGCCGGCACGTGCCCGATCGGCACCTTCGGCACCGAAGGGCAATGGGGCGAAATCGACAATCCCGAGGATGCCGAGCTCTATCAGATCATGGAGCGCGAAGGCGAACTGCAGCTCGAAGAAACGGGGCGATAGGATCGATCGCGGCGGCTGCCGAAATTCGTTGCAAGCAACTTCTTTGAGCAATCAGTTTGTCGGACACCATGAAATACGGCGACTTTGTGAGATTGGCCGGCAACTACTTCGGGCTCCCACCGGTACGGATCAAGACCGCGATCTGAGCTCTCTGAGATTGGACTCCGCGAAGATCGACGCGGAGTGCCGCCCCGCAGTTCTCAGAATTCTCGCCTGGGTTGATCGGAAAGCCGATAGAAAACGATTATGATAGTGGAAGCGAGCCTGCGGGATACCTCCCTTTCGGCCGAGGTCCGAGCGGCCGATCATGCAGCACGTGTGGCCCGGAAGGCGGAACATCTCAAGTATTTTGATGTGCTCGGGATGGACGATATCGTCGCTATCGTAGCGTGGGGGCGAAGCGCGTCGCTGCTTCTGGCAAGTTATCTAGACAGTCACACCAATGTTCTCATGTTGCAACGGGAAGCCAGCGAACGAATTATTCAGTTTTTCGAAGAAACCCGAAACTTGTCGTTGTGGGAACGGCTGCTGGCGTACCCCGCCTATACAGATGCACACGGGCATCCGTTCTTTCATGGGGAATTTGCCATTTCGGAATTGGACTATCGGGCGGCCATCGACTCGTTGATCGAGAAATATGGTGATCGGCCGGTCGATGTACTTGCATCGCATCGCGCGTTCTTTCAGTTCGTCTATGCAGCCTACAATGTTGCGCGTGACTATCGACCGGCGATACCGCGCCCCTCTCTAGTCTATTTTCAGCATCATCGGTCCGACAAACTCGCGGCGTATCTGTCGCGGGATTTCCCTAAGGTGCGCTTCCTGCACACCATCCGCCATCCCATTGCCTGTTTCCGGTCGTCCGTCGAGCGTAGTCAGTACATGGGGCTTGCCGATGGGCGATTGCCGCAACTGAACTATCTCAGCGCGGTTCTGTCGATTGCAGTCAATCTAACGAATCTGGATCATCCGCACGACCATGCTGACGCGCGCACGAGTGCGGTCCGCTTCGAGGACTTGCAGACTCACCCCGAGGAGACGATGCGAAACGTGGCGGCGTGGCTAGGACTGCCATGGCGCGCATCCCTGGCCACAAGCACGTTCAACGGGATTCCCTATGTCGTCGAGCGAACCGGAGGAGACTGGGTAGGGTCCCAGCCAGCGCAAATAAATAATCCGTCGCGCGGTGTAAGTCGATGGGATCAAGCCGTATTATTCTCGTTATTTCACGAGAATTTCATCGCCTGGGGCTACCCCTCTCCAGCGCATTTTCGCTTCGGCTGTTTGCGCTGGTCAATAGTATTCATGCTCGCGTTCATTCCCATGTCGCTAGAATGGATCGTGGCGCGCAACATCCTGCGGGTCCAAATAAAACCGGCGCTCAGGTTGGGCGATTTTCGCTTCGCCGTGCGAGCTGCCCGTCGACCTCTTGCCTGCCATGTCGCTCTCGTCAAACATGTCGCCGGGGTGCTCTGGCGGCGTCGGCGCGGACAGGCAGGCAATCGAACGGCTGGCAAACGGGGAAATCCCGCGCTTTTTACAATACTAGCGCCGAGCGATGCTGCCGCTTGCACGCCCAGTATAGTGCCAATCGCCGTTGCGAGTGCGCGGGATCTTGGCGATGTCGACTCTTCGGTGGCGGCGCTCCTGACCAAATATCGTGCGGGGGACATCCCCAATCTTTGCCGCGATGAGATCGTGCGAGGGAAACTTCCCGCCGGTCACGGCACCGCTGCAGTGCATATGACCGAGGCTCTCACCTTGCTTGACCCGCTCGTCCGCCGCATTCGAGCGCATGTCGCCGCCAGCGACATGCTTCATGTCGCTGATCTACCCGTCGCGGTGCATACGACGGGGCAGCCGAAGCAGGGGAGGGTTTGGACTTATATTCGAGACTTGCGGTCGGTCGATATGGCCTCCGCGCCAGCGGTGAGCGTTTTTTACAGCGCGGATCGCAGTACCGAAATCCAACTTGGTCACCTGCCGGGTTTCACGGGGTTTCTGCAGACTAGTTCGACCTTGGAACTGAAATCTGATGCGGGGGCGTCTCGGCCGATTATTAATGTCGCGTCTTGGGCCCACTGCCGGAACAAGTTTTCCGAGATGCCGACGCCCTGCCATTTCCCGATGATCAAAGAAGCGTTGGATCGCTTGGACGATATTTTCCTGATCGATGCCGACGCCCGATACTCGTCGCTCGCCGAACGGGCAACGCAGCGGGCGGCGCAGCGCGTCCTCGTGCAGCGGCTCTTCACATGGAGCGAAGGCGCATGCGGTCAGATCGACCCAAAATCCGGCCTCGCCGCAGCGTTCCGTTATATGCTTGATCGGCGTGCCTCACTCAGCCGGATCTTCGACCATGACGGCACAGATTTCGAAAACGTCGCAATTATGCGTATAGTGGCCGGATTGTCGTGGGATCGGGCCATCTGGTGGGGGCCGGATTCACGCGAAGATGGCGATCATGCGGCTCAAGCCTATACCGTCATCGAAAGCGCCAAGCTCAACGATCTCGACGTTCAAGCCTATCTGCGGGAGATCCTCTTACAACTGAAACGCCCGCAGGCCGTCGTTGAACTGGAACCGCTGCTGCCGTGGAATTATGGTCGATCCCGTTAAGATCAAGCCGGAAATCGGCAGCTTTAGAGCGGGTATCCGCCAAGAAGCTCGGCATCGGCTTTCACATCGCCTTAAGTCCCGAGTGCCTGCGGAAGATTAGTCGGGCAAGGAGTTTTACAAAGCATCCTTCACTATCAGCGGCCTGCCGAATGCGTTGCCCTCGGCTGTAGCTGAGCTCTTTAAAGTTGTCGATAAGCCCCTCTCGCTCCGGCCTGGCCGGAAAGGTGTTTGGCAAGGAGTTTCAGGAGGGCGTCGGTCCTTGCTCTCGATTGACCGAGACGTCGTCCGATGGATTTTGGTACACCCTATTGGTTTCGGGTTCATGATTCTCCGCCTAGACTATGGGCACCGCCGTTCGCGACCTCCACCGGCTTCGGTTCCTGGTCGTTCATGAACATCTGCCCCGGAACGCTGTCGGCGATGACCTCGGTGATCGAGTCGATCTGCTCCTGCGTCAATCGGCGACGCCACCCCCAGGTCGCGTCGGCCGCATTCCGCCTCAGATTGTAATAGCCTTCCTTGCCGGTCGCCTCCGTACTCCAGGCGATGTACTTTTCCGTCTGCTCGCCCCATGACAAGCCGCAAAAATCGAACAGGCGCTTGCCGGCCGCGACGGGATTCTGCGTCAGGTCGAACAGGCGCTCGGCGGTGAAATGCTTCGCGCCGGCCAGTTGCTCCAGCGCGATCTCGTTATGGATCACCCAGGCCCAGGCCAGTTGCGCCATGGGAGGCAGTTTGGCCAGTTTGGCGGGGTCCAGATTGCGCCGACGCCCCTGTTCCGTGCCGGCAAGAACCGTCATGAGTTCGTCGAACCGCTCGGTGCCCGCCATTTCGGGCATCCGCAGATAGGATTCGATCTGTCCCCACGGATGGCGCAACACCAGGATGAACCGGCTCTCGGGGGCGGCGCGCGACAGCAGGCCGGCTCGCCCCATGGCACTGACCGACGAGATGACGAAGCGGCGCCGGGCGGCGGAGCGGGGATCGGCGAAATCCGAAATCTCGAGCGAATTGGTGAATCGTCTCACCACCGGCGTCCGCTCGGCGGCCTTGACCAAGGCGATCAATCCAAGCCGCAGCTTGCTGGCGACCGGTCCGCGATAGTTCTTTGCGAACATCGGCAAGGGGCCGGCGGCCTTGAGGCAGCGGCGCTCGGCCAGGGCATTCAACCAGGCCTGGGTCTGGGGAATGAACTGTTCGGCTTGTTGCAGTTCACAGATCGTTGGTATCTCGTAATTGCGGACCGCGATGTCGGGTTCGTGCCGGTAGAGCGCGTCGGGATGGCTGTCGAACAGTTTCGACAGCCAAGCCGTACCCGAACGCGGCGAGCCCAGCACGAAGATCGTGCGATCGTCGTAAGCGTAGCTCATGGTTGTGCGACCGATCCGGCTCAGACCCGCCGCGCGGTCCAGGCCCGGGTCAGGTAGGTGGTTTCGATCGTGGCCAGGCCGGCGGTCTTGCCCTCGATATAGCGGATGAAGGCGGCGAACAGGTCGGTGCCGAGTTGGACCTGCAGATCGTTCACTGAGCGCCAGGCGCCGATATATTGCTCCGGCGTCTGATGGCTGACATGGCGGCCTTCGAGATAGACCACGTCGTCGAAGCCGGGCGTGGCCCAAAGCTTGTCGTTCAACCGGTCGGTCAGGCCGGAGCGGCCGGACGAAACGCGCTTGATGTCCGGCTTCAGCCGGCCGATTTCCGCCTCGATCTCGACGAGCAGCGGATTGACCTCGATCAGCCGGGGGTTCCAGACCGCGACGAAACGGCCGCCCGGACGAAGGATCCGCTGAAACTCAGCGCAACCCTTGTCGTAGTCGACCCAATGGAACGACGAGGCCATGCTGACCAGATCCACGGAAGCATCCGGCAGGCCGGTCGCCTCGCCATTGCCCTTGCGCCAGGAAATGCTGGTGCCCTTCGAGGCGAGGATACCCTGTTCCCGCATATCGTCGTTCGGTTCGACGGCCACCACCGACCGGGGCTCGCGCTCCGCCAGCATGCGGGTCCAGATGCCGGTGCCGGCACCGACGTCCGCGATGTCCGCTTCAGCGACCGGCGGCTTGACCAGCGCCAGGATCGACGTCAGAACGCTCGGCGCATAGCCAGGGCGGTAGCGCGAGTAGTCTCCCGCGAGACCGGTGAAGTCTCCAAGATTCTTGGGGGCTTGCGTCATTCGTTGCTCCATTGAAACAGTTTGTTCGTTTATTTTTCGAAAGGGATATCAAAACTCGAGGTCTGCCCATCGTCGTCCGATGCCGTGGGCCTGGCCGAAGCCCGGACCTCATCGGGGTGTCGCAGTCTCTTGTAGGGATATCCAAAATCTGTAACTAAAATTTTAACTAACCGTCACATTCTATTCGGGAAGCCGGCGGGGTGCAAAGGTCAAACGCCTGTTACCCGCGGAAACCGTGAATAGATCGGAGGACTTCGGGCGGATGGGGCAATCGGCGATTCGTCGAATGCGCCCGGCGCGAGAAGAATGGAATGAAAAATTGAGACGGAGTGCGACTTTTCCGGATTTTAAGCGTCGCTTGGCCGCTGGGTCCACGGGAAGACTGAGGCTTTTATCTCAAATCCCAATCTTCCTGCAGCGCGGACTGAGCGCTTTTGTCTGAGCGTCGCTGGGATTTCTCAAAAAATTCGGCGAACCGAATGTCAATCCGTCTCGAACCGTATTCATGATTGATTCAGATCCAGGCGCTAAAGCTTTAGCTCTCAAGGCCTTTCTGCGTTCCCTTACTAATATACAAACTTCCGCTAAAATCGAGTGATCTGGATCACACGTGTTTTGATGAAAATTCGTTATAAATACGGGAGGTCGACGTGCTGTGAGCTTGGCTCGTCCTTCGCGTGTGTTTTGAAAACGCAACACAGCCAGAACTCGATACCTCGCCTGCATGACGGGTCTCCTTCGCAGAGGTCACGAAATTAACATAATTTGAAGATCTTTTGTGATAAGTGTTGGGTCATAACGATCATGCTTTTCACCAGACTCGTGCCTTTGGCGCGAGTGATTGCTTTCGCGCTGTAAACGCTTTGTCGACGCCTCCCTCGATGAGCATCGGTGGATCAAGAAAATGTTTGTCAACCAGCGATATATCCCTAATTCAAGTTTTGTTTTGGCGATTTTGGACCTTGCGGCTCTCCTGCTCGCACAAAGCCTCATTTTCGGTGAGGTCCATGAGCGGCTGCAGCTCGCCTCGCCGTTGCAGGCGGTTGCGGTCCTGGTGCCGTACATTCTCGTCAACATGCTGTTCCTCTACGCGGTCGGCTGCTTTCGCCAGGACACGCTGATCAACCCGATCGGGTCGATGTCGCGCGTGCCGGTGGCACTGATCTTCAGCGGCGGCCTGCAATTCTTTTACCTGCACTACGGGTTGGCCGGCCTCTACGTGCACGAGCCGGTGTTCCTCAGCATCAGCGCCTGCGCGATCATCGTGCTGACCATGACCGGCATCTCGTTCGGCGCCGCCAGCGCCAGCCGCATGTCCTTCTACTTCATGATCCGCCGCCATTGGTTTCGCCGGCGCATCCTGGTGATCGGTACGGGGCAGCGCGGCGCCTATCTGCAGTCCCTGATGAACCAGGCGACGCACAAAGCCGTGTCGAACCTGATGTTCGTGCCGCAGAGCGTGCTCGGCATCGCGGACTCCATCTCGTCGCCGGCCGAAACCGTGTCCGGTGCCGCCGTCATCGCCGTCGGCAACAAGTCGATCGAGGACCTCGCCGAGGAATTGGGCGTGGACGAGATCGTCGTTGCCGCCGACGAGCGCCGCGGCCTTTCCATCAAGCGCCTGCTCGCCTGCAAGGCGGCCGGCATTCCGGTCACCGAATTCGCCAGCTTCATCGAGCGGGAAACCGGTCGCGTCGACCTGCGCTGGCTCGAACTATCCTGGCTGGTCTATTCGAACGGCTTCCAGCGGCGCGCGCTCGACGTCGCCATGAAGCGCGTCTTCGACGTCTCGTTCAGCCTGATTATCCTGACCGTGACCTTCCCGGTTCTCCTGGCCGCGATGGCGGCGGTGTACCTCGAGTCCGGTGGGCCGGTGTTCTATCGGCAGGAACGCGTCACCAGCTTCGGTCGTGCCTTCCGCCTGATCAAGCTGCGCTCGATGCGCCAGGACGCCGAAAAAGGCGGCCCGCAGTGGGCAAACGTCAACGACTCGCGGGTTACCCAGGTCGGGGCCTTCCTGCGCAAGTCGCGCATCGACGAGATCCCGCAGCTGTTCAACGTGATCCTGGGCGACATGTCGCTGGTCGGACCGCGGCCCGAGCGGCCGGTGTTCACCGCCCAGCTGTCGAAGGACATCTCGCTCTACGACCTGCGCCATTCGGTGCGTGCCGGTCTGACGGGCTGGGCGCAGATCAACTACCCCTACGGCGCCTCGGTCGAGGATTCGCGCAAGAAGCTGGAATACGACCTCTACTACATCAAGAACTACAGCATCATCCGCGATGCCCTGATCCTGCTGCAGACCCTGCGCGTGGTGATCTGGACGCAAGGCGCGCGGTAGTCCTCGCGCCTCCCAAAGCATGCCGTCCAGGACGGGCGGCATGCTGGAACGAAAATGGCGCCCATTATCGCGGGCGCCGTTTTTCGTTGGATCGGAGCCCAAGCTCCGGTAACTGGGACTGCGCTACTGCTGGAGCAACCGAGCGATAAAGTCCGCAACCTTCCCACCTGGAAATAGCCGTGAAGGAACGCCGGCCTCGTATGCCGCCGTCAGGTTGTCGTCCCGGGCGCCGACGAACACACAACGATCAGCCGAAAGCTCCCATCGGCCCAGCAATTTCTCCAGGCCTT
>NZ_DASZBY010000065.1:0-3306 GCF_035943795.1 Aliidongia sp.
CGCCGACAGCGGCGAGCGCATCAGCGGTTTGCGCCCGTCGCGCAGCACGAACTCGACATAGTTGCCGGCCGAACTTACCGCCAGAATGTCGTCGAACGGCACACGCAGCAGCCGCGTGCCGTCGCGGATGTCGAAGAGCGCGCGGCCCCCGGACGGCGCGGCGCGGGCCTCGAGACGTTGTCCGGCCATCGAGAAAGCCAGCATCGCCAGGCCGTAAGCGATCGCGTCCCGCGGGAATTCGTAGATGTAGTCGCCCGGGAAATCGCCGCCGTAATGCCACCCCACGGTCCAGTAGATGATCTTCCGCAGCACGGTGAACCCGGTGACATGGGCGGCCGAGAATGTGATCAGCGCCGCGGCATGACCGAGAAGAGTGCGCGGTCGTAGCGGTCCAGGCTGGCGCCAGGCAAGCCAGGGGAGCCAGAGAAGTGACAGCAGCATCACCAGGCTGGTGATCTCGCCGATGATCGGGACGATGGGGCGCAGCTCCGGCCGGTCATGCAGGATGGTGATGACATCCAGGATGTTCACCCCGACGCCCACGCCGGCGAACGCGCCCCAGGCCGTCCAGAACTGTCTGCCGCTCGTCCCGGAAACCGCGCCGTTCGTCCCAAGCCATTGCCGCCAATCACCAATCCGGCGCAGGCCGCCCCAGCCATCTTTCAGGTGCGGGGCGGGCGGACCAGATTGCGGCTGTGGATTCAGCGGCTGGGACATGCCTCCAATATAGGCGGCTCCAGCCGGGTTGCGGGAGAGGTTCATGAAGGATTGGGTATTCGGATTGCTGGTGGCTGCGGCGGTCTGTTGTGGCGCAGCCCATGCTGCAGAGCCGGGCTGGCCGGCCTATGGCGGCGACCAGGGCGGTCAGCGGCATTCGGCGGCGGCCCAGATCACGCCCGCCAATGTCGGCAATCTCGGCGTGGCGTGGAGCTACTCCACAGGTGAAGCCGGACAGCCGGACAGCAAATACTCCGCCTTCGAGAACACGCCGATCCTGAATGAGGGGCGGCTGCATGTGTGCTCGTCGTTCAACAACGCGATCGCGCTTGATCCCGGCACCGGCCGCCAGTTGTGGCGCTTCGATCCGCACGTTCCGCGCGATCTCGATCTCGCCAATTCCTACAACTGCCGGGGCGTCGCGTTCTGGCGCGTGCCGGGTGCGAGCGGCGTGTGTGCGGCGCGGATCTATCTCGGCACCAATGATTTCCGCCTGATCGCACTCGATGCGGCGACGGGAAAGCCCTGCGCGGATTTCGGCAACCGCGGGACCATCGCGATCGATCCGGGCGGCAAGGTCGAGCATGTCGGGCAGGTCGGCATCTCGTCGCCGCCCGTCGTCAGTCATGGCGTCGTCGTCGTCGGCTCGTCGATGGATGACAACCAGCGCACGCATGAACTTCCCGGCACGGTGCACGCGTTCGATGCCGTGACCGGCAAGCCGCGCTGGACCTTCGATCCGCTGGCCGGCGCGCCGTTCAAGGCTGGCTCGGCCAATGTGTGGGCGCCGATGTCGATCGACGAGGAACGCGGCCTCGTCTTCCTGCCGACGACAAGTCCGTCGCCAGACTTCTTCGGCGGCCTGCGCGTCGGCGACGATCACAATGCTGGCGCGGTGGTTGCGGTGAACATCGAGACAGGTGTGGTCGCGTGGTCATTCCAGACCGTGCATCACAACGTCTGGGACTATGACGTACCGGCGCAGCCGACGCTCGCCACCGTCACTTACAAGGGCCACACCGGGCCCGTCGTGATCCAGGGCACCAAGCAGGGGCTCATCTTCACGCTGTCGCGCGACGACGGAAAGCCGTTCATTCCGGTGGTGGAACGCAAGGTGCCGCAGGATGGTGTGCCGGGCGAGAAGCTGTCGCCGACGCAGCCCTTCCCGGTCGCGCCGCAGCCGCTCGCGCCGCATATCGTGAAGCCGGAGGATGCCTTCGGTCTCACCTTCTGGGATCGCGGCAAATGCCGCGACATGATCGCGGCCTCGCGCAATGAAGGCTGGTACACGCCGCCTTCGCTCCAGGGCACGATCATCTATCCGTTCACCGGCGGCGGCGTGAACTGGGGCGGACTGTCGTTCGATGCGGCGCATGACGTCGTCTATGTGAACACGTCGAGCGCCATCCATCGCGTCACGCTGATCCCGCGCAAGGACTACCTCGCGGTGAAGCACGCCAATCCGGGACACGAGATCTCGCCGCAGCGCGACGGGCCCTATGCGATGCGGCGCGACACGCTGCTGTCGCCGCTGGGCATGCCGTGCAATCCGCCGCCCTGGGGCCTGCTGCACGCCATCGACATGCATGACGGGCACGAGTTGTGGGCAGTGCCGCTGGGTTCGACGGAGGACCTCGCGCCGTTCTCCGAATACATCCTTGGCAAGACCGGCACGCCGAATTTCGGCGGCCCGATCTCGACGGCGTCGGGACTGGTGTTCATCGGTGCGGCGCTCGACAACTACCTGCGCGCCTTCGATGCGAAAACCGGTGCCGAGCTATGGCGCGGCCGTCTGCCCGCAGGCGGCCAGGCGACGCCGATGACCTATGTGTGGAAAGGCAAGCAATACGTCGTCATCGCCGCCGGCGGGCATGAGAAAGCCAACACCAGGCGCGGCGACACGGTGATGGCGTTTGCGTTGCAGTGATCACCTTTCATCAGCAATAACCTGTCATCCCGGAAGGCTCGCGCAGCGAGACTATCCGGGACCCATTCCCACGCTTGGCGATGGGTCCCGGATCGGCGCGATGCTGTCGCATCGCTTGTCCGGGATGACAGTTCAGCAATTGCACGCACGTCCTGATAAATTGACTTCCCTCACGGAAATGCGCGCATCATCGGCGTGCCGATTTCCTTTGAGGATGACATGGCAAACGCTCTCGATGATGCGCTCGTCTCCAACGTCACTTACGGCGACGAGAAGGAGATACACGGTCTCCTCGCTGGCCTGCGCAAGGACGATCCGGTGCACTGGACGACGCCCGAGGGCTATCGGCCATTCTGGTCGGTGACCAAACATGCCGACATCCTCGAGATCGAGAAGCTCAACGACCAGTTTCACAACGAGCCGCGCTCGGTGCTGATGAACACCGAGGCGGAACGTGATCTCGCCGCGATGTGGGGCGGTCCCGATCCGAAGACCGGCCGCGTCTCGCCGCTGCGCACGCTGATCGACATGGATGGCGCCGATCATCGTGCCTATCGCGGGCTGACACAGTCCTGGTTCATGCCACCCAACCTGCGCAAGAATCTGGAAGCGCGCACCGTCGAACTCGCGCGGCGCTATGTCGACCGCATGATGGATCTCGG
>NZ_DASZBY010000066.1:0-135204 GCF_035943795.1 Aliidongia sp.
GAGGCGTTGGCGCTCGCCACGAAAAACGATGCCGACATTCTGGTACCGATCGAGCAGGCCGCCCATCCGTTTCCAGGCGGGGAGGTCAGCCTCGTCGCCACCAGCCCCTATGAAGCGAGCCGGCTGCTGGCGCCGGAAAGCTGGGCCACAATTGCCGCGAAGAATGGCGGACAGCTGCTCGTGGCGGCCCCCGGCACCGATGTCATGATCTATATGGATGCACGCCGCCCGAATGCGGTGGACACCATGCGGCGTGCCGTAGGCGTGGTAGCAATGAAGGCAACCCGGCCGCTTTCATCACAGATCTTCAAATGGTCGCCCGCCGGCTGGGCGCTGGTCCAACAATGAAGAACCCCGTCCGATGAACGAGATCGCCCCACCGCTCCGCATCACCCGGCTTGCCCTCGATGCCGCGCCGGAGGCGATCGCGGCGGCGCGCCTGCTGCTCGGCGAATATCGCGACTATGCCCGCGCCACGGCCGGGCCCACTTTCGGCATGGCCAAGCTGGAACAGCAGATCGCCGGGCTGCCGGCGAGCCACGTCGGCCCGGACGAAGGGCTGCTGATCGCCTGGGTCGGCGACGCACCGGCGGGCAGCGTCGTCTATCGGCCGCTGCCGGAGGTCCTGCCGGAGCGGGCGTCGGAGTTGAAGCGGCTGTGGGTGCGCGACGCGTTTCGCGGCCAGCGCATTGCCGAGGCGCTGGTCGCGGCGGTCGCGACCCAGACCCGGTCGCTCGGCGGCACCGCGGTCTATCTCGATACCGAGCCCGAGCGGATGCCGGCCGCCGTTCGGCTCTACCGGCGTCTGGGCTTCGTCGAATGCCCGCTGTACCGGGCATCCGACGACGAGGTCACGGCGTTCCGGCTGTCGCTCGGCTAGAGCACCGCCTCCACCAAATAGGGTCCGGGTGTCGCCAAGCCTTCGGCAAAGGCGCGGTTGAAGGCCGCCATGTCGGTGACCCGCACCCCCGGCACGCCCATGCCGCGGGCGAGCGATACCCAGTCGAGGTCGGGCCGGCCGATGTCGAGCATGTCGAGCGCCTTGCGGCCGACATTCTGCGCGCCGACGTTGGCAAGTTCGCCCAGCAGAATGGCATAGGACCGGTTCGCGAACAGCACGATGGTCACGTCCAGGCTCTCGCGCGCCATGGTCCAGAGCGCCTGCAGCGTATACATGGCGCTGCCGTCGGCCTGCAGGCATACGGTCTTGCGATCGGGGGCGGCAAGCGCGGCACCCGTTCCCATCGGCAGGCCGAGCCCGATCGAGCCGCCCATGTTCTGCAGCCAGGTATGAGGGCGGGCCTGCCGCGTCGGCGGAAAGAACGCGCGGCCGGTCGACACGGCCTCGTCGATCACGATCGCATTCTCGGGCAGCAGCGCCGCGATCGACAGGCTGAGCGCCTCGGGCGTGATCGTTCCCGTCACTGGCGTCGGCAGGGCCAGGCCTGCGACCGGTGCGGCGTGCCGGCCGGCGCCGAGCGCATCGGCCAGGGCTTCGAGCGCGCCGACCAGATCTTCCTCCGGCCGTGCCAGCACATGCATCTGCGCATCGGGCGCGGTCAGCACGCTGGGCTTGTCCGGATAGGCGAAGAAGGCGACCGGCTGCTTCGAGCCGACCAGGATGACATGGCGGAAACCGGCGAGCGCCGCCACCGCCAGATCGACCAGGTAGGGAACCCGGTCGATCGGCACCCGGCCGGCGCCGCGCTCGATCCGGGCGTTGAAGGTCTGCGCCATCAGCCGCGCGCCCGTCGCGGTCGCGATGCGGCCGGCCAGCTCCAGCCCGCGCTCCCGCAAAGCGGGGCCGGTCAGCAGGATCAGGGTCGGCTCGCCCGAGCGCAGGATGCGCGCCGCATGGTCGATGGTGTCGCCGGAGACCACGGCACGGCCCGGCACCGGCGGCACCACGGCCGGCCCGGCGCTCTCGTTCCAGGCGGTATCGGCCGGCAGGATCAGGGTCGCGACCCGGCCGGGCGGCGTGCGCGCCGCCGCGATCGCCGCCGCACCGTCGACCGCGACGCTCAGCGCATCGGGCGAGGTCCGGACCCAGCCGGAAAACGGCTTGGCCGCCGTCTCGATGTCGGAGGTCAGCGGGGCGTCATAGGCCCGGTGATAGCTCGCATGGTCGCCGACGATATTGACCATCGGCGTCGAGGACTTGACCGCGTTGTGCAGGTTCGCAAGGCCGTTGGCGAGGCCGGGCCCCAGGTGCAGCAGCGTCGCCGCCGGTTTGTCGGCCATGCGGGCATAGCCGTCGGCCGCACCGGTCACCACGCCCTCGAACAGGCCCAGCACGCAGCGCATGCCGTCGACCCGGTCGAGGGCGGCGACGAAATGCATTTCCGACGTGCCGGGATTGGCGAAGCACACCTCGACCCCGCCATCGACCAGCGTTCGCACCAGGCTTTCCGCACCGTTCATCCCGCTTCCCCCCATTTCGTCTGCGCGCTTCGGCCTATGCTTTCCCCAGAATGCCGGCAGTGCAAGCGGTCATCTCGATGGGCAGGACATGGAACGAGCGGAGGCCGCGCCGATCTCGCCGAGCCACACCGAGACCGCCTTGCCGATCGCCGCCGGATGATCTTCCTGTAGATAATGGGCACCGGGACCAAGATGGACCAGACGGCAATCGATCAAATCGCGTGCGAAGGCTTCGGCCTGGGCCGGCGAGACCAAGGCGCCGGGATCGCCGCAGAACAGCAGTTTCGGATAGGTCGATGCCCGCAATGCGGCATGGTCGCCGGCGCTGATGGCCCAGACGTCCGCCGGCTCGCCGGCGATCGGCAGTTCGCGGGGAAACTGCAGTACCGGCCGACGGGACTCGGGCGTTGGAAACGGCTCCAGATAGGCGGCCATCTCCCTCTCGGTCAATGGGCGCAGCACCGAGCCGGGCAGCACGCGCTCGATGAAGACGTTGTCTTGGAGGATCAGCTGCTCGCCCTGCCCGGGCGTCCGAAAAGCCTGGAACAGATCCCGCGCCTGGGACCGCTGGTGAAAGTCCTCCCAGCCCGCCATAGGACGGATGAATTCCATGAAAGCGAGGCCGATCATGCGGTCCGGATAGCGGGCGGCACGATGGAAGGCGAGCGCCGTGCCCCAGTCCTGCGCCACGATCGCCAGGTCTCCAAGGCCGAGAACCTCCAGGAAGGCGTCGAGGTAACGGACATGATCGGCGAAGCGATACGCGATGTCCGGCTTGCCCGATCGCCCGAAGCCGATGAGGTCCGGCGCGATGCAGCGCGCCACCGGCGCCACGTGCGGAATGATATCGCGCCAGATGAAGGACGAAGTCGGATTGCCGTGCAGGAACAGGACGGTCGGCCCGGCCGAGCCTGCTTCCAGATAGGACAGGGTCGATTCCAACACGGCGATCTCCCGCCGGATGGCAACGGGGCTGGCGATGGGAACTCCGGTCATGGGCGGTCCTTTGCGAACAGGGCTGCGGCGATGATTTTCTTGAAGCGTTCGAGCGGTTCCGGGCTGCGATCGACCTTCATCCGCATCATGGCGCCCTGCCAGCCGCTGAGCAGGAAGTCGGCCAGGTCGTCGGCGCTGAATGCCGTCGTTATATCGCCGGCCGCCTGTCCCTCGGCGATGCAAGAGGCGAAGGGCACCCGCCATTCGGCGAAGATGTCCGACAGCCGTTGGCGCAGCGGTTCGCTGTGACAGGCGACTTCCAGGCTGAAGTTGCCGATCATGCAGCCGCGCGTCCAATCCTCCAGCGCCAGCTTTCCCGTGATGACGTCCAGATAGCGCCGCAGCCGGTCGGCGGCCGGCAGGCCGTCATCGGCGAGCGCGGCCTCCACCAGGCCGCCGACATAAGCGAAATAGCGGTCGAGGATCTCGCGGGCGAAGCTTTCCTTCGAGACGAAATGATTGGTGAACGAGCCCGGCCGCGCGCCGGCGGCATCGACGATGTCGCGCACGCCGGTGCCGGCATAGCCAGTCTTCCACAACAGTTGGAAGCCGGCATCGAGCAGTTTTTCGCGAAGGGACGGTCTGGCCATACCGATACAATACAAACGTACGCAAACTAGTCAATCAAAACAATACGACTGTCCGTAAACTCGCGCGCCGGCCTCAGCCCGGCCGGTCCTTCAACTCGATCTCGACGAAGGCGAAAGGCTCGTTGCCGGCATTGAGCACGTCGTGCTCGACACCGGCCTTACGGAAATAGGCCTTGCCCGGCGCGAGTTCGGCCAGTGTTTCCCCGGCGGCGGCGATCGCCTTCAGCAGGCCGGCACCGAGCGGGACGACGACATAATCATAGTCGTGGCGATGGGCACCGGTCGCGGCCCCCGCCTCGAACCGCCATTCGGTGACCCGCACCTGGTCATTGTCGACATGGGTGATCGCGGTCGCCTGGGACATGGTCACGCACTCCTCGGTTTTTGCGCTGCAACAGGCCTTCATCTCTGCGTGCGCACGATATAGTGTGGCGGCCAAACTGTCCTGGGGAGGAACATTATGCAGATTGCCCGCCGTACCGTCCTGACCGGCCTGATCGCAGCCCCGGCCATCATCGCCGCCTCGCGGCGCGGCTTCGCCGCCGATGCCAAGACGCTGAAGATCAGCCATCAATTTCCGGGCGGCACGATCGACCAGGGCGATTTCCGCGACCGGATGTGCCGGATGTTCGCCCAGCAGGTCGAGAAGAAGACCAATGGCGCGCTGAAATTCGAGATCTACCCGGGCTCGTCGCTGATGAAGACAAACTCGCAATTTTCGGCCCTGCGCAAGGGCGCGCTCGACATCAGCCTCTACCCGCTCGCTTATGCCGGCGGCGAGGTGCAGGAGGTCAACATCGGCCTGATGCCGTGCCTGGTGACCAGCTACGAGCAGGGCTTGGCCTGGAAGAAGGCACCGATCGGCACCGAGCTGGTCAAACTGCTCGACGACAAGGGCGTCAAGATCCTGACCTGGGTCTGGCAGTCGGGCGGCGTGGCCTCTCGCGCGAACGCGGTCGTGGCGCCGGACGATACCAAGGGCTTGAAGGTACGCGGCGGTAGCCGCGAGATGGACCTGATGCTGAAGCAGGCCGGCGGCATCATCTCATCGGTGCCGTCGAACGAAATCTACGCCGCGATGCAGACCGGCTCACTCGACGCCGCCGTCACGTCGTCGACCAGCTTGATCTCGTTCCGCCTGGAAGAGATCTCGAAGAACCTGACGACCGGCCGCGGCAAGAGCTTCTGGTACATGCTCGAGCCGCTGCTGATGTCCAAGGCGATCTTCGAGGCGTTGCCCAAGGACCAGCAGACCGCGATCACCGAGGTCGGCATCGAGATGGAGCCGTTCGCGCTCAAGGCGGCCAAGGACGACGACGAAGCGATCGCCGCGATCTACAAGAAGGCCAACATCCCGGTCGCCGACATGGACGAGGCGACGGTCGAGAAATGGCGCAAAATCGCCGAAGAGACCGCCTGGAAGGATTTTGCCGCCCGCAACGCCGACTGCGACCGGCTGTTGAAGCTCGCCGCGGCAGTCGCGTGACGCCCAGGGTCCGGACCGCTCGCACCCGATGACCGGCTTCGTCGATCCGGCGACGGCAACTTTGCCGAAGCCCCGTGGCCCCCTGGGCTTCGTCCAGGGGCTGCTCGACCGCATCAACGGCCTGGCGGCACTCGCCGGCGGTATCGCCATGGGAGCCGCCGGCCTGGTGCTGACCTGGGAGGTGGTCGGGCGCTATTTCCTGAAGATCGCATCCGACTGGCAGGACGAGCTGTCGTCGTTCCTGCTGCTGGGTGCCACCTTCATGAGCGCCGGCTGGGTCCAGCGCCGGCGCGGTCATGTCGGCATCGATGCGCTGGCCCATGTCCTGCCGATCTGGGCCGACAACATCCGCCGCCTGATCGCCGATTTCCTGACCTTCGCCTTCTGCAGCTTCTTCTGCTGGAAATGCTGGACCCTGCTGGGCGAGGCGATCACGGACGAGCAGACCAGCGATTCCGCCTGGGGGCCGCCGCTGTGGATTCCCTACGGCCTGATGGCGGTCGGCATGACCATTCTGGTGATCCAGCTGATCCTGCAACTTTTGCTGCGTGATGGAGCGCGAGCCCGCCCGTGAGCCCTCTCGACATCGGACTGCTCTACGGTGCGGCGACGCTCATCGTGCTGTTCAGCGGCATGCCCATCGCCTTCGCGCTGGGGACGGTCGCGACCGTGTTCATGCTGGGCTTCATGCCGACGGCCTCGCTCGACACCGTTGCGCAGAACGTGTTCGAAGAGATGTCCAGCATCACCCTGCTGACCATCCCGCTGTTCATCTTGAAAGGGGCGGCGATCGGCAAGTCCAAGGCCGGCGCCGACCTCTATTCGGCACTGCATGCCTGGCTCGGCCGCGTGCCGGGCGGGCTGGGCGTCGCCGTCGTGATCGCCTGCGGCCTGTTCGCCGCCATGGCCGGATCGAGCCCGGCGACCTGTTCGGCGATCGGCAGTTCGGGCATTCCGGAAATGCGGCGCCGCGGCTATTCGCCGGGGTTCGCCGCGGGTCTGGTCGCGGCCGGCGGCACGCTCGGCATCCTGCTGCCGCCGTCGATCACCCTCATCCTCTATGCTGTCGCGGCCGAGCAATCGCTGGGCAAGCTGTTCCTGGCCGGCATCGGGCCCGGCCTGCTGCTGGTCGGATTGTTCGCGATCTACGCCATGATCCACCACGGCCAGGAAGCGACGCGCGCCCGCAAGGTGCTGGCCGAGGGCGGGCCGCGTTCGCCGATCCTCAGCGAGGAACGCTTCACCTGGCGCGAAAAGCTGCAGGCCCTGCCGCGCGTCATGCCGTTCATCCTGCTGCTGACCGGCGTCATGGTGGCGCTCTACGGCGGCATCGCCACCCCGTCGGAAACGGCCGGCCTGGGCGCCGTCATGGCGATCGCGCTGATCGCCGTAATCTACGGTGCCTGGCACTGGCGGGACCTGACGCCGATCTTCGGTTCGACCCTTGGCGAAAGCACCATGCTGATGATGATCATCGGCATGAGCCTGCTTTATTCCTACGTGATGAGCTACCTGCACATCAGCCAGGGGGCCGCCGAGTGGATCGTGGCGCAGCACCTGTCTCGCTGGGTGCTGCTGGCCGCGATCCTGGTGCTGGTCGTCGTACTGGGCTTCTTCCTGCCGCCGGTCTCGATCATCCTGATGACCGCGCCGATCATCCTACCACCGCTGCGCGCCGCGGGCTTCGACCTGATCTGGTTCGGCGTCGTGATGTCGGTCGTGATGGAAATGGGCCTGATCCATCCCCCGGTCGGTCTGAACATCTTCGTGATCTCCAAGATCGCACCCGACATCCCTTTGAAGGACGTCGTGTTCGGCACCCTGCCCTTCGTGCTGCTGATGATGCTGGCGGTCGTGCTGATGTGCCTGATCCCGGGCATCGCGACGGCGCTGCCGGACTGGATCTACCGAAAGTAAATCGGTCGGGTCCGTTGGGTCGGTCGAGCGTCGGGATGTTCTGCCGCGATTGACAGAACCCTTGCAACCATGGAGGGATCCCCCTAGTTCACGTCCATCAGCGCGGTGGCGGAGTAGGAGCGGCGATGATCACCGAGCACGCCATCGTTCCGGGCAGCACGCGGCGGCTGGCGGTCGAGGAATGTCGGCCGGAGCTTCAGCAGCTTTATTTCCTATGGCAGAAGCTGCGCGGCATCCGCCTGATGCCGGCCCGACGGGATTTCGATCCGGCCCAGGTGCCGCGGCTGCTGCCCGACATCTTCCTGGTCGACGTGCTGGCAAGCAACCCGCCCGAACGGCGGTACCGCGTCCGTCTGCAGGGCACCGCCCAGGTGGATTACTACGGCGCCGACTGGACCGGCTCGTACATCCACCAGATGATCGACCGGGGCTCCGCCGATCGGTTTTGCGCCATCGGCGATCATCTGGTGTCGACGCGAGCGCCCTGGACGTCGACCGGCAAGCTCTATTGGCTGCCGGAAAAGCCGTTCTATCGCTTCGAGACGGTGCTGCTGCCGCTATCTGACGACGGGATCGCGGTCAACATGGTGCTGGGACTGACGCGGCTGTTCTGAGCTGCTGCCGTCAGATTTCGCCGAACCCGTAGAGCATTTCATAGGTCCCCGGCACCGCCGTCTCGATCAGCGGCCGCATGCGCGCCAGATGTTCGGTGAAGCGCGGATCCTGGGCGAACCGGCCGGCATCCCCCGCCGTCTCGAACACGGCGAGCAGCACCAGTTGGCGTCCGTCGGTGGATCGATAGAACCGGCTGCCCTTCAGCCCCTCTACCTGGCCACGAAGCCGCAGATACTGATCCATCTGCAGGGCGACGCATTCTTCGAAGCGATCGGGTTTCGGCGTCAGGATACTGACGTTGACGACGGACTGGGCGGTTTCGGTCGAGGGCATGAGTATGCTCCAAAGTATGGCAGGAGCGTCTCTTCTAGAACCTCAAGCAATCTTTAGGTCAAGCGCTGTTTTCAGTCGGGATCGAGCAGGCGCGGCCCGGTGCCCTCGACCGACAGCGCGTCCTGGGGATTGCGCAGCGGGCACTCGTCGAGCGACAGGCAACCGCAGCCGATGCAGCTGCCGAGCTGGTTGCGCAGACGGGTCAGCCGATCGATGCGCTCGTCGAGGTCGGCCTTCCATCGTTCGGACAGCCGCTGCCAGTCGGCCGTCGTCACCGGCGCATCGACCGGCAGGCTGGCCAGCGCATCCCGGATCGCGGCGAGCGAAATACCGGTGCGCTGCGCCACCTTGATGATCGCGACCCGGCGCAGCACGCCGCGCGGAAAGCGCCGCTGGTTGCCTGCCGTGCGCCGGCCGCGGATCAAGCCCTGCGCCTCGTAGAAATGGATGGTCGAGACGGCGAGGCCGCTGCGCAGCGCCACCTCGCCGACGCCCAGCTCCCGGCGGATCTCCCCCACCCTAGCGGCGCACCAGCAGGCTCTTGGCCAGCATGGCATGGATGCCCTTGTTGCCGTCGACCATCTGGGTCACGCGCAGGTCGCAGGCGACGCTGGTCAGCATGTAGGCATCCTCGCGCGCCAGGCCGGTGGCATTCGCGATCAGGTCGATCATCTCGCGCAGCGCCGTCGTCGCGGCATCGTCGAGGTCTGGGTCGAAACCCATGGTGATCCAATGGGTCGGCGTTTCGGCACGCGGCAGCGGGAGCTTCAGGTCCTTGCGCAGGATGATCTGGAAGCGCCCTTCCAGCGCGGTTTCGAGTGCGGTCAGGCAGACCTCGCCGTCGCCCTGCGCCCCATGGCCGTCGCCGACCGAGAACAGCGCGCCCGGCGCGAACACCGGCAGATAGAGCACGGTGCCCGGCACCAGCTCCTTCAGGTCCATGTTACCGCCATACGCGCGCGGCTCGATCGTGCTGACAGCGCCGAACGCGGCCGGCGGCGCCACGCCCATGACGCCGAAGAACGGCGTCAACGGCAACTCCGTGCCCCAGGGCAGGATCGCTACGCCGCGCTCCCGGTCGAGGCGGGTATGCCAGGTCTTGCCGAACGGAAAATCCGCCGGCAGGGAACCCATGGTCGGGTGGATGCGCGTCCAGGCCCAATCTTGCCGGCATTCGACGGACTCGATGCGGATCTCCAGGACATCGCCGGGCAGGGCGCCCTCGACCGCGACCGGTCCGGTCAATAGATGTCCGCGCATGCGCGGCACCATGGCCTCGATCACCGCCTGGTGATCCGGCAGGACGGTGAATCCCGGGGGCGGCAGCACATCGCGTCCGCCGGAAATGCTCTCGATCGTCACCCGATCGCCCGACCGGATGGTCAGGACCGGCGGCAGGCTCGCATCGAAGAAGCCCCAATGGCAGGTCTCGGGGCTGGAGCCCAGGCGATGGTCGGTCATGAGGCCGCACCGGACGCCAAGGCCGCCTCGACCGCCTGGCCGACCGCGAGCAGCCGCCGATCGCCGCCATGTTCACCGACCAGCGACAGGCCGACCGGCAATTCGCCGGGTGCCTGGACCGGCAGGGTGAGTGCGCAGCGGTCCAGTGCATTGAACAGGGACGTGTTGCGCAGCACCAGGCCATTCCATCGCATATAATCCGCATCGGCGACCAACTCGTCCTGCCGGGGCGGCGGCACCGGGACGGTCGGCGTCAGCACCGCGTCGAACGGTGCCGTCGCCTGGTCGAACGCCGCGATCAGGGCTGCCCGCAGCTCGAGTGCCGCAATGTAATCCGCCGCAGACACCCCGGCCGACGCCTCAAGGCGCGACCGCACGCGCGGATCGTAGCGATGGCCGGCCTGGGCCAGCAAGATCCGGTGCCAGGCGAAAGCCTCCGGCCCGGCCACACCGCCCAGCCGGTTGATGTCCTGGACGCGCGCCAGCACCGCCATCGGCGTCTCGACGATCCGGGCGCCGGCATCGGCCAGTTGCTTCAGCGCCCGGGCGAACGCCGTCGCCACGACCGGGGCCAGGTCGTCGAGCACGTAGCCGGTCGGCACGGCGAAGCGCAGGCCGGCCAGCGGCAGATCCGGCAGAGGCGCCGGATCTTCGCCGGCCAGCACCGCGTCGACCAGCGCGCAGCACGCGACCGAGGCGGCGAGCGGCCCGATCGAATCGAGCGAGGTCGACAGCGGCACCGCTCCGGCGCGCGTGATCCTTCGCTGGGTCGGCTTCAGCCCGACGAGCCCGCAGAACGCCGCCGGAATGCGGACGGAGCCGCCGGTATCGGTGCCGATGGCAACGGCGCACATGCCATCGGCGGCGGAGACGCCGGCGCCGGAGGACGAGCCGCCGGGCACGCGCGCCCGATCGAACGGGTTGCCGGGCGTGCCGTAGTGCGGATTGAGCCCGAGGCCGGAATAGGCGAATTCGACCATGTTGCTCTTGCCGACGATCACGGCGCCGGCGGCGCGCAGGCGCCGGACGATCGGCGCGTCCTCTGCCGCGGGGCGACGATCGCCGAGCGCGGTCGAACCGGCAAGCGTCACCTCGCCGGCGACATCGAACAGATCCTTGATCGAGACCGGCAGGCCCGCGAGCGGCGAGGCGACCTGGCCCTGCGCGCGCAGGGCATCGCTGGCCGCCGCCGCCGCCCGCGCTGCGGCGCCATAGGTCCGGGTGAAGGTCCTGGCTCCCTCACCCGAAGGGTCGGCGATGCGCGCCAGCGCGGTCTCGGTCAATTCGGCACTGGTAGTTCGGCCGGCCGCGAGATCGGCGGCGAGACCGGCAAGAGTCGGCAGGCGGGAGGCGGACGGACGGGACATGGGGATGAGTCCTGAGGCGGAAGCGAGGCGCTGATGTTGGCCCAGGAAACATCGCCGATGCAATTGCCGATCGGCCGGTTCGTCGTTATCCATCCGTTAACGCGAACCTGAAACCCTGCAGCCCGGCAAAGGACCGTCGAGACGGTTCCCGAGCACCATGTTCCGTCCCCGTCCCGGCCCGATGCGCCGGGCTCGGCCGATACTTGAAAGGGATCGCTCATGAGCGTTGTCGGACTGACCCTAGCCAGCGGCGAGCCCGTCTACGTCAACCCGGATCGGGTGAACCGGCTCAGCAAGGCGGCGTTCCTCGCCTCGGACTCGTTCACCGAAGTCTCGTTCGGTCACGGCGATACCGTCGTGGTCAAGGGCGACATGGACTATATCGCCTTCCAGCTGTTCCCCGACCGCGTCCGGTAATTCTTCCGGGACATTCATCGGCCATGCTGATCGTGTTCGGCGGTCTGCCCGGCACGGGCAAGACGACGCTGGCGCGAGCGATCGCGCATGAGCGGCATGCGACTTATCTCAGAATCGATACGATCGAGCAGGTGCTCCGCGGGTCGGGCGTGGCCGATCCCGTCGGCCCGGCCGGCTATCTCGTGGCCTATGCCGTTGCCGAAGCCAATCTCCGCCTGGGTCGGACCGTCGTCGCCGATTCGGTCAACCCGCTTGCGATCACGCGGGACCGATGGCAGGAGATCGCCGAAACGGCGGGCTGCAGGATCGCGGAAATCGAGATCGTCTGCTCTGACCCGAACGAGCATCGGCAACGTGTCGAGGCGCGGACCACCGACGTGCCCGGCTTGGTGCCGCCAACCTGGCAGCAGGTTCTCCAACACGAATATGACGCGTGGAACCGGCCCCACCTGATCCTCGACACCGCCGGCCTAACTCTCGAGGCGAGTCTGACCGAACTGCGGGCCGCAATCGACCGCGGTTGCCCCGTTTAGGTCGCGCGGAAACCACGCCTTCGCGCTGTTAAGCAACCAGGCGATCCCCGCTATTCGGCCGCGTTGGCGGTCGCGCGTTCGGCCGTTGCAGCGATGCGGTCGAGACCCCAGCGGCGACAGAAATCGCCGAAGCCTTCGCCTTCATGGCGCTCGGTCGCGAACAGAGCGATGACCGGCTCCAGAGTCCGGCCGATCTCGGCCATCGGCACGCGCTCGAACACCCGGGCATTGAGCCGGGTCGTGTCGAAATCGCCACCCAGATAGATCGCGTAATGGCCGGGAATGCGCCCGACCAGGCCGATGTCGCCGACCGACGGACGGGCGCAGCCGTTCGGGCAGCCGGTGACGCGCAACGCGATCCGCTCATCGCCGACGCCATGCCGTTTCAGCACGGTCTCGATATCGACCAGGATATCGTCCAGCACCCGCTCGGCCTCGGTGAGCGCCAAGCCGCAGCTGGGCAGCGCCGGACAGGCGAGCGCGAAGCGGCGCAGCAATGTCTCGGCACCCGGCAGGATGACACCCTCTTCCTCCAGGATGGCTTCGAGCCGTTCTTTGTCGGCCAGATCGACATCGGCGAAGATGACGTCCTGGGCGGGCGTGAACACCGGACGCGCGGCGATTTCGCTCAACACCCGGCGCAAGCCGGTCGCGACCCGTACCTTGCCCTTGTCCTCGATCCGGCCGCTCAGGATCGGCAGGCCGTAATACCACTTGCCGTCGCCCTGCGGATGCCAGCCCGAATGATCCTTGATGCGCAGGGCGGGGAAAGCCGGCGGATCCGCGAGCGGTTTGTCCAGATGACGCTCCATCTCGGCCTTGATGCGCGGCAGCCCCAGGGCGTCGACGACGTATTTCAGTCGGGCGTGCTTGCGATCGACCCGGTCGCTATGGTCGCGATGGATGGCGAGTACGGCCTTGACCGCCGGCAACAGGTCGTCGGGCTCGACGAAGGCGACATAGCTGGCGAGGCGCGGATAGGTGTGCGCCTTGTTGTGGGTCATGCCCAGGCCGCCGCCGATCGCGAACACGTAGCCCTGGAGCCGGTCGCCGTCGAACAGCGCGACGATGCCCAGATCGTTGGTCAGCACCTCGATCGAATTATCCTCGGGCGCGGTGATGCCGATCTTGAATTTGCGCGGCAGGTAGGTCGGGCCATAGAGCGGATCGACCTCGGGCTCGGCCTTTGGTGCCGGCCGGATTTCCTCGTCGCCGACCCAGATCTCGTGATAGGCGCGCGTCTGCGGGAACAGCGCGTTCGAAATCATGACCGCGTCGGCGCGGATGCGACGATGCACCGCATCCTCGACCGGTGCAGCCGTTGCCGTCACGTTGCGCGCCACGTCGCCGCACGCACCGAACGTAGTCAGCAGCGCCTGGTTCACGCCGTGGATGGTCGCATACAGGTCGTGCTTGGCCACGCCATGGAACTGCAGGCCCTGGCGCGTGGTGATGCGCAGGCGGCCCTGGCTGTAGGATTGGGCGAGCGCGTCGACCGCCAGATACTGCTGGGCCGTCATCAGGCCGGCCGGCGCCTTGATCCGCGCCATGAACTCGGTCCGCTTCTCGGCACCCGCCTGCTTCAGTTCGGTCGCACTGTCGCGGTCGTACCCCTGATAGATTCCGTGAAACTTCAGCAGCTGATGGTCGGATTCGGCAAACGCCGTGGTCGGCGCGCGCAGTTCCTCGGATATCCCGCCGCGCAGGCGCCGGCTCGCCGCCTTGAAGCCTTCGACCTTGGAAACCTTGTTCCCTAGGGCTTCCGCCCTGTTTTCCGCGACCATCATCGAGCTCCGCCGACCGACCACATATCCAAACTGGGCTACGATAAATAGCCTTATTCAGAAAATGTAAATTACAGAATTTCACCGGATACATATGTTTATTTGTTTGTGGCTTGCAAGCCTCATCCCGTGCGACAGTCGGGTGCGGTCACTGCGGGCGAGGGAACCCCATGCGCTTGGCACCGGCGGCTCTGGCGTTGCTTGCGATGCTCCTCGGGGGCATTGCGGCAGCCGGGGCCGAGACCAACGAGATCCACATCGCGATGCAGCCGGGCGTCGGACAATTGCCGATGAGTGTGCTGCGAGCCCAGGGCCTGATCGAAGCCGCGGTCGAACACCATGGGCTGCCGCGCCCGACGATCGACTGGACCGACCTCGCCGGCGGGGCTGCTCTCAACGAAGCGCTGATCGCCGGCCGGGCCGACCTGATTGCCGCCGGCATCACGCCGATGATCCAGATCTGGGCCCGCAGCCGATCCTCGCTGGGCGTGCGCGGCATCGCGGCGCTGGGCTCGATGCCGCTGTTCCTGGTGACGGCCGATCCGCGCATCCGGACGATCCGCGACTTCGGCGCGCAGGACCGCATCGCCGTACCGGCGGTCGGCGTCAGCATTCACGCGATCGTGCTGGAAATGGCGGCGGAGAAGAGCTTCGGCGACGGCAAATGGGCGCAGCTCAACGATCAGACCGTGAGCATGACCTTCGCCGACGCCGCCATCGCGCTCATGACCCGGTCGCGGACGGTCACCGCCGCTTTCTCGGTCTCGCCGTTCCAGGAACAGCAGTTGGAGGATCCGCACATTCATCGGATCCTGAGCAGCTACGAGGTTCTGGGCGGGCCGCATACCCAGGCGGCGCTCTACGCGACCGCCAGGTTCCATGACGACAACCCGGAAACCTCGTCCGCGATCTTCGAAGCGCTCGACCAGGCCATGCGCTTCATCCGGGACGATCCCAAGGCGGCCGCCGCGGCCTATGTGAAGGTCGAGCAATCGCCGCTCAGCGTCGATTTCGTCGAGCACATCGTGCGCGATCCCGACCATGTCTTCACGATCGTGCCGCAGAACGTGCAGAAGTTCGCCGATTTCCTGTACCGCACCGGCCAGATCAAGGCCCCCCCGAAATTCTGGACGGACCTGTTCTTCGGCGAGGTCGCGGCGAAGTCCGGAAGCTGATCGGCCGCCCCTTCGAATTATCAATTACAAATATTGTAATTTGTCACAGACGCCCTTAAATGTTCCCCGGAGCAATCAAGGGAGCATCCAATGCGACAGCGGCTTCTCGGGACCGGCGGTCCCAGCGTTTCGGCCATCGGCCTCGGCTGCATGGGCATGTCGGGCATCTACGGTGCCGCCGACGATGGCGAGAGTGTCGCCACCATCCGGGCAGCGCTCGACGCCGGCATCAACCTGCTCAACACCGGCGATTTCTACGGCATGGGCCATAACGAATGCCTGGTGCGGGAGGCGATCCGCGGGCGCCGCGACCAGGCCTTCGTCTCGGTCAAGTTCGGGGCACTCCGGTCACCGGACGGCGCCTTTGTGGGCTTCGACAGCCGGCCGGCAGCGGTGAAGAATTTCCTCAGCTACACGTTGCAGCGGCTCGGCACCGACCATGTCGATCTGTATCAGCCGGCGCGTATCGACCCGGCCGTGCCGATCGAAGAGACGGTGGGTGCCATCGCCGATCTGGTCAAGGCGGGCTACGTCCGACACATCGGCCTGTCCGAAGCATCGGCGGCCACGGTCCGGCGCGCCCACAAGATCCGTCCGATCGCTGCGTTGGAAATCGAGTATTCGCTGATCGACCGCGAGATCGAGGCCGAGGTCCTGCCGACCCTGCGCGAATTGGGCATCGGCCTCGTCGCGTATGGTGTGCTGTCACGCGGGTTGCTGGGCGGCGACGTCAAGCCGGGCCAGAGCTTCGCGCCTGGCGATTTCCGCGGTCATTCGCCCCGGTTCACGGCCGAGAACCTGGCGCAGAACCATCGGATCGTCGAGGCGCTGGCCGCCTTCGCCGCCGAACGCGGCACGACCGCGGCCCAGGTGGCGATCGCCTGGGCGCTGTCCCGCGGCCCGGACATCGTGCCGTTGGTCGGCACCAGGCGGCGCGCGCGTCTCGCCGAAGCGATCGCGGCGAGCGAGTTGGTCCTGGGCGAAGCCGACCTCGCAGCCCTCGAGACGCTCATCCAGCCGGGCCAGGTCGCCGGCACGCGCTACGCCACCGCGCAGATGGCGCTCCTCAACGGCTAGGCAAGGCCCTACTCTCTCTGGCGAACGGAAACCCCGCGAGCCAGAGAGACCAGCCGATTTGAGCGATGCGACGCGTGAGCGAATCCTGGAGGCGACCGAAACCCTGCTGCGCCGCCACGGTGCCGACAAGGTCGCCGTAGTCGACGTGGCCCGCGCGCTTGGCATGAGCCACGCCAATGTCTACCGCTTTTTCGACAGCAAGGAGGCACTGCGCAATGCGATCGTCGAGCGCTGGCTGCTCCGGGTCACCGCACCGCTCGATGCCATCGTCGCCGCCGACGGCCCGGCGGGCGAACGCTTGCGTGAATGGTGTCTGGTCCTGATGGCGGAGAAACGCCGCAAGGTGCTGGACGATCCCGACATGTTCGCGGCATTTCAGGGCCTGGTCTCCCACGCCCGCGCGGCGTTGACCGGCCATATGGGCCACCTGACCAGCCAGGTCCACGCGCTGATCTCGGCCGGCTGCCAAAGTGGCGAATTCCGGGTCGCGGACAAGGATGCGGCGACCCACATGGTGCTGGACGCGACCGTGCGCTTCCATCATCCCCGTCTGGTCGCCGAGGCGGCCGGCCTGGATCTCGATCGACGCGCCGACGCCGTCATCCGGATGGTGCTGGCCGGCCTGGCCGGTGGGGTGCTGTAACGGCTACAGCCCGATCCACCTATCAGCACCGACGACCAGCCCGAGCGTAAGCACGGCGATGACCGCGCCGCCGATGGCACCGACCGCGAAGGGGCGCCAGCCCTGCCGGGCCATCTTCCGCAGATCGGTGCTGAGACCGACCCCGGCGAAGCACAGCAGGAAGGCCCAGCGCGACAGGTTGGCGAGGCTCGCGACCTCGGGGCCGGTAAAGACATGCAGGCTGGCCAGCAGCGAGATCGCCAGGAAACCCAGGACGAACTTGGGAAATTTCTGCCAGAGGAAGGCCGTCTTGTTTTCGATCTTTCCGGCGAGGCCTTGGCGCGCCCAATAGACCGCGTAGCCCAGCACGACGAAGCCGATCGTGGCGTTGCGCATGGTCTTGGCCAGCACGGCGAACTTGCCGGCCGTGTCGGAATACAGCGCGCCTGCCGCCGTCGCCTCGGCGGTATTGTCGACGCCCAGGCCGGCCCACAAGCCATAGGCATGGTCGCTGAGGCCCAGCCCGTGGCCGATGGCCGGGAATGCGAACAGCGACACGGCGCCCAGTGCCAGGATCGCCGCCATGGCATAGGACGCGTCCTCGTCCTCGGCTTCGATCGCTCCCTTGGCCGCGATGATCGCCGAGACGCCGCAGATCGAGGACCCGACCGCGAGCAGGGAGACGAGCTTCGGCTTCAGCCCGAACGCCTTGCCGAGCAATGTCATGAAGATCAGCGAGCCGACGATCTCGATCGCGACCAGGCCCAGCGTCACGCCGCCGACCTTGATCAGGTCTCCGACCAGGAAGCGTACGCCCAGCAGCACGATGCCGGCCTTCAGCCAGAATTCGTAGGTCGCGACGCCGGCACGGAACAGGCGCGGCACGCCCGCGGTATTGGCGATGGCGAGGCCGATCAGGATGGCCCAGAGCACATATTCGATGTTCGGCAGCGCCTGGTGATGCGCCTTGCCGTAGGCCGCGATCGACTGCTCGATGAATTTGCCGCCAAGGCCGATCGCCGTCAGCAGCAACAGGCCCGGGACGAGATCGATGACCCGGCGCACCAGCGGCGACGGATCGGGCGCGGCGATCGCAATATTCTCGCTCATGATGCGCCCTACCAGCCGATCGGCGGCAGGAGATCGAACCCGACGAGCAGGGCCAGGACCAGGGCGGTCAAGACCGCCCACCAATCCAGCGAAATCCGGTCGAGCAGGCCGGGCGAGGTGGTGGAGGACATCAGGAAGCTCCGCTGAGATGATTTGTCGCGGAGCAGCCTGATATCAACAAATCCCAGACGTCAATTGTAATTTATAACACAATAGAAATATGTGTTTTATATCACGAAATCGACGATGCCGTCGCACTTGCTGGTCAGGCCCGCCAGACGGCTCAATCGACAGAGTTCGGCCAACGTCACCCGGTCGAATTCGGCCAGCACGAGTTCGTGGACCCGTTCGACCATCGGCAGCACAACTTTGCGCATGGTGGGCGACGGGGATTCAGTGAAAGGCGTCGGTTTGTCCTGGCCCATCATGGCACGCGCGATAGCCCCCACAGTGACGCTGCCGCGCTCGGCGCCCAGCAGATAGCCGCCGTTCGGACCGCGCACGCTCTTCAGCAGGCCGGCGCGGGACAGGCGCTGCAGAATGGCCTCGAGCTTGCGCGTCTCCAGCCCCTGGCGCTGGCCCAGTTCGGCCGCCGGCAGCGGTCCGCTGGCACCATTGAACGACACGTCCAGCATGATGTCGATCGCCAGGAGAAAGCGCCGCGGCAGCCAGGCGGCCAAACCCCGCAACAAGGCTTCGGCATCCTCGTCACCCATCGTCCCGCTTACCGCCATCGTCAAAACACGTCTCCCGGCCCGGTTTGCATCTTTGCAGCCATCTTACATGAGCGGCGCGTGGAAATCAGCTATTGGGGTGTCCGCTCGTGCCCAGTTCCAGCTGGTCGCGAATGACGCTGGCCAACTGGTCGATCGTGCTCTGGGATTTGACGAGCACCGCGACCAGCTCGTCGCGCCGTGTCGCGTCGATTTCCTGGGCCGAGAACAGCACGGTGGGCGGCGAGCGTAGGCCCTTGGTGTTCTTGACGTCGTCGAGCAGCGTGAGGCCGGAACCGTCGACCAGGCCCACGTCGAGGATGATCAGGTCGATGTCGCCGCCGAGGAGCCGGCGGCGCGCCTCGACGAGCGAGGGCGCCGCCACCACGTCGGCCTCGTCGCGCAGCGCATATTCGACCAGCTTGACGATATCGGGGTCATCTTCGACATGGAGCACGCGCGGCTTGCCGGCACGGCGGCGCGACAGGTCCAGCGCATGATGCAGCCGATCGCCATCGACCGGCTTGCCGATCCAGTCGACGACGCCCAGCACGTTGCCGGTCAGGCCGCGGTCGGCGACCTTCTCGTCGAGCCAGGCCGAAATCACGATGACCGGCATGCCGGCGTGACGCGCATCCGCACGGATCCGGCGCAGCATGGCGATCCCGTCGCCATCGGGCAGGCGCAGGTCGAGCGTCATGGCATCGAAGGTGCCGGCATCGAGCAGGTGCATGGTCTCGTCGGCCGTCGCGGCCCGGATCGACTGGTAGCCGGCATCGGACAATTGCGCCCGCAGGATCTGGGCGACGTCGTCGTCGTCCTCGCAGATCAGCACCCGCTTGTCGCCGCCGTCGAGCACGGGCAGATCGGTCAGGCGGGCGCGCTTCTCGGGCAGGTCGACATGGAAGGTCGAGCCGACGCCCCATTCGGACTCGAATCCAATCCGGCCGCCATGCCGCTCGACGATGGATTTCACGATCGACAGGCCGAGCCCGGTTCCGCCCTTCTGGCGACTATCCGTCGCGTCCGCCTGGGCGAATTTCTGGAAGATGCGCGGCTTGAAGGCCTCCGGAATACCGCGCCCCCGGTCGGTGACCGCGAGGTGGAGCATGCCCGACGAACGGCTGGTCGAAATCAGGACCCGCCCGCCCGCGGGCGAAAACTTGACCGCGTTCGAGATCAAGTTGGTCAAAACCTGCAGCAGCCGATGCTCGTCGCCCCAGACCTCGGCATCGAGCATGTCGCCATCGAGTTCGAGGGCGACCTGGAATTTCGCCGCGAAATCCAGGTTCTCGGCGATGGCCCGATCGACCAGCCGCTTGATCGGCACGCCGGAGAACTCGAAAACCAGTTTGCCGGCCTCGATGCGCTCGAGGTCGAGGATGTCGTTGATCAGGCGCACCAGCCGCTCGCAATTCGAGCGCGCGATGGCAACGAGGCCCAGGGCCTTGTCGGGCAGCGTGCCGGCCGTGCCCTTGGCCATGAGCGCGAGCGCGCCCGAGATCGAGGTAAGCGGCGTGCGCAACTCGTGGCTGACGGTCGACACGAACTCGTTCTTGACCCGCTCCAGCGCCCGCTTCTCGCCGATGTCGCGCACGGCCGCGACGAACAGGCGGTGACCGCGCAGCACGGTCTCGGTCAGTGCGATCTCCATCGGAAAGATCGTACCGTCGGCCCGCAGCCCCTCGACCTCGCGCACGACGCCCAGGATCGAGGAGAAGCCGGTTTCCAGATAGCGCTCCAGATACCCGTCATGGGCCGAGGCGAAGGGTTCCGGCATCAGCATGCGCACGTTGCGCCGCATGACAAGGTCGGCCGGATAGCCGAAGATCGTCTCGGCCGCGCGGTTGAAGCTTTCGATCGAGCCCGACGGGTTGATCGTGATGATGCCGTCGAGCACGCTGTCGTTGATCGCTGCCAGCCGCTGGTGGCTCGCCGCCAATTCGGCCTGGGCATGCTCCAGGTCGGTCACGTCGGCGATGGTCTTGATCCGGGCGGCACTTCCGGTCTCGTCGACGATCCCGCTCGCTACGGCCAGTACGGTGCGCACCGTGCCGTCGGGTCGCGTCACGGTCAACCGCCGCGCCTGGCCCGGTGCGGCGAAATCACTGAAGAAAGCCGGTCGCCGGCCGACCAGAGCCGCCTCGTCTTCTCCCAACAGCGCCGAAAAGGCCGCGTTGACCCGGCGCAGCTTACCGTCCGGACCGGTCAGCGCGATACCGACCTGGACCGTATCGAAGATGATCTGCAGCAGCCGTTCGCGGGCATGGATCCCCGCTTCCGCCGCCGCCCGTCGAACCGCTTCGCGCCGCAGCAGCATGAAGGCCGCCGCCATGACCAGCAGCATCACCAGGCCGGCGCCGAGGAAGATCCACAGGCTTTCGATCCGCGCCCGATCCGCCGCCGTCGTGCGTTCGGCCAGCAGGCCCAGTTCGGTGTCCCGCATGGATTGGCTGAGCGCCCGGATCTGCGCCATCACCTGGATGCCCTTGCCGGCCGGGACCGCCGCAGTGACCGGCTTGTCGCCTGCCGCGTGGAAGCGCTTGATGCCCTCGGCAAAACCGGCCTGCCGCTCGGCGATCAGATCGGCCAGACGATGCGCGGCCTGCAACTCGGACGGATTGTCGGCCAGCAAGGCATCGAGTTCCGTCGGCAGCCGGTCGAGCGCCGTGGAGGCGGCTTCGAACGTGATCAGGAACTGATCGTCGGCGGTCAGGTCGTAACCGCGGATGCTGGTCTCGCAATCGGTGATGGCGGCCCGCACCGCGGCGAGCTTGTCGATCACCTGGTAGGTGTGCTTTACCCAGGCCTCGCGCTCGCCGACCGCATTCTGTGCCCTGAGCGCGAGCAGCAGGCTGCCGGCCATGATCGCGATCAGGGCCAGGCCCAACAGGCCGACCGCCGCGCGCTCCAGTGTGCGCATGATCCCTCGGATAAAACGACCCGTCGTCCGTCGCCGATCGTGGCACCAGCCGGGCCGTCACGCAAACGGTGCGCGCGCCGTCCCGCAGAAAACGACCTAGTGGCTCAAAACGATCCGCCGTCACCACCATAGCGTGATTATGGCAAAATCAAACCCGTTCGATCACCATGGCAATGCCCTGGCCGACGCCGATGCACATGGTGCAGAGCGCGCGCCGCGCCCCGCGCTGCTCCAGTTCGACCGTCGCAGTCAGCGCCAGGCGCGCGCCGCTCATGCCCAGGGGATGACCCAGCGCGATGGCGCCGCCGTTCGGATTGACGAAATCGGCATCGTCGGGCAGGCCCAGATCGCGGGTGACCGCAAGCGCCTGGGCAGCGAACGCCTCGTTCAGCTCGATCACGTCGATGTCGCTCAGCGACAGGCCGAGCCGGGCCAGCACCTTGCGGGTTGCCGGTGCCGGGCCGAAGCCCATGATGCGCGGCGGCACGCCCGCGACCGCGGTCGACAGGATGCGCGCGCGGGGCGTCAGTCCCCAGCGCCTGGCCGCGGCCTCCGACGCGATGATGAGCGCCGCGGCGCCGTCGTTGACGCCCGACGCGTTTCCGGCGGTCACCGAGCCGCCGACGCGGAAGGGCGTCTTCAGCTTGGCCAGTTGCTCCAGGGTCGTGTCCGGGCGCGGGTGCTCGTCGGCATTGAACTCGACGGTTTCACGGCCGCGCTTGACCGTGACCGGCACGATCTCGCGGGCGAGGCGGCCGGACGCCTGGGCCCGGCCGGCCCGCTGCTGGCTGCGCCAGGCGAACGCGTCCTGGTCGACGCGCGCGACGTTGAAATCGGCAGCGACGTTCTCGGCCGTCTCGGGCATCGAGTCCGTGCCATAGGCCTCGCGCATCTTGGCATTGACGAAGCGCCAGCCGATCGTGGTGTCGTAGATCTGCGCATCGCGCGAAAAGGCGCTGTCGGCCTTGCCCATGACGAAGGGCGCGCGGCTCATGCTCTCGATGCCCCCCGCGATGAACAGCTCCCCATCGCCGGCCCGGATCGCGCGCGCCGCCGCGGCGATCGCTTCGAGCCCCGAGCCGCACAGCCGGTTGACCGTGGCGCCGGGCACCTTGTCGGGCAGGCCGGCCAACAGCAGCGCCATGCGCGCCACGTCGCGATTGTCCTCGCCAGCCTGGTTGGCGCAGCCCAGCACCACGTCGTCGACCGTGGCCCAGTCGACCTCGGGATTGCGTGCGACCAGGGCGGCGAGCGGGACGGCCGCCAGATCGTCGGCCCGCACGCCGGAAAGCGCGCCGGCATAGCGGCCGATCGGGGTCCGGGCGAAATCGCAGATGAAGGCGTCGGGCATGGCGGGGTCCTCTCGTCTCTACAAGCGCGGTTCGGTCAATTGTTTAGCAGCATAACGAAGGTTCTGGATGGAGCCTAGCGCCCGGGACGGGATCCGCGGGTTGAGATCTTCGCAATCCCGGCAACTGCTGCCAGAATATGGCACCATGATGCACTGAACAGGAACGGCGCCTTGTCGCGATCGGAACGGTTGCTCGATCTTCTGCAGGTGCTGCGCCGCCACCGCCTGCCGGTCAGCGGCCTGGTGCTGGCCCGCGAGCAGGGCGTCAGCATCCGGACGCTCTACCGCGACATCGCCACGCTGCAGGCCCAGGGGGCGGATATCCAGGGCGAGCCCGGTGTCGGCTATGTGCTGCAGCCCGGCTTCATGCTGCCACCGCTGATGTTTTCCGAGGATGAGATCGAGGCGCTGGTCCTGGGCTCGCGCTGGGTCGCCGAGCGGGCGGACGACCCGCTGGGTGCGGCGGCACGCAATGCGCTGGCAAAGATCGCCGCCGTGCTGCCGCCCGACCTGCGCGACGCGCTCGACACCTCTGCCCTCCTAGTCGGGCCGGGCGCGCCGATCGTCGCCCACACCATCGACCTGGCCGTGATCCGCAAGGCGATCCGATCCGAGCGCAAGCTGACCATCGCCTACCAGGACAAGGGCGGCGACGCCTCCCGGCGGACCATCTGGCCGTTCGCGCTCGGCTTCTTCGACCGCGTGCGGGTGATCGTCGCCTGGTGCGAGTTGCGCCAGGGCTTCCGGCATTTCCGCACCGACCGCATCTCCGACCTGGTCGCGAGCGACGTCCGCTATCCGCGCCGGCGCCAGGCGCTGCTGAAGGAATGGCGCGAGGCGGAAGGAATATCATCCCGCGGATGACGACTACTGCCATAAACTGGCAGCATGTCGTCGTATCGTTCTCCCACACCACACAGGAGCCGACCATGCCCTCCCAGAATTACGTGCTTTTCTACGTCGAAAGCCCCGCCGCCAGCGCCACCTTCTACCGCGACCTGCTGGCGCGCGAACCGGTCGAGACCTCGCCGACCTTCGCCCTGTTCGCCCTCGACTCCGGCCTCATGTTCGGCCTGTGGTCGCGGCACACGGTCGAGCCGGCGGCGGGTGCGGCGGGGGGTGGCGCCGAATTGGCCTTCACGGTTGAAACCTACGCGATCGTCGATGCGACCCATGCCGACTGGCAGGCCCGCGGCCTGTCGATCCTGCAGGCGCCGACCACGCTGGATTTCGGACGCACCTTCGTCGCCACCGACCCTGACGGCCATCGCCTGCGCGTGTTCGCGCCGATGCCGGAAGCGGAGGGCGCGCAATGACCGGCCATTGGGTGGCGGTAGCTTCCGCCGAGCATGTCCGTCGAGGCCGCGCCGAAGGCTTCATGCAGGTCTGCCACGGCAAGGCGACGCCCTTGAAGCGGATCAAGCCGGGCGACCGCGTCGTGTATTACTCGCCGACCGTCACGTTCGGCGGCAAGGACCGGTTGCAGGCGTTCACCGCCCTCGGCACGGTCCGCGACGGCGAGCCCTATTGCTTCGACATGGGTCAGGGATTTCGACCCTATCGCCGGAACGTGGCCTGGGCCCAGGCGGCGGAAACGCCGATCCAACCCTTGCTGGAGACCCTGCAATTCACCGCCGGCAAGCCGAATTGGGGCTATCAGTTCCGCTTCGGGCTGTTCGCGATCAGCCCGGAGGATTGGCGCGGGATCGAGAGGGCGATGGGCGCGACATCGCACTGAGACCGTTCAAGCCGCCTCGGCGCCATCGCCGAGCGGTTTCGCGGCTTCGGCGACGAGGTCGCGAAACCAGCGCTCCGCCGGATCGGCTTCGGTCTTGACGTGCCAGACCATCGACACCTCGACCGTCTGCACGAAAGGCAGGTCGATCCGGACCAGATCGCGGGCCAGGTCGACCAGCGCCTCGGCGGCGATGCCGGGCAAGGTCGCGATCATTTCGGTCGAGCGCAGCACCGGCGGCAGGGCCAGGTAGGTGCCGACCGTCGCCGCCACCCGGCGCTTCAGGCCGCGCGCGGCCAGATGCGGGTCGATCGAGCGGATCGCCTTGCCGGTCGGCGACATCACCACGTGGGGCCACGCGACATAGCGTTCGGCGGTCAGGGGCGCGCCCAGGACCGGATGGCGCTGATGAACGAGCGCGCTCAAGCGTTCGCGATAGATCAGGCGTCGGCCGAAGCGTGGAGCCTGGTCGCGGAAATGCCCGACGGCGAGGGTCACGACCCCACCGTCCAGCTGTTCCGCCGTCGCCGCGAAATCGAGCGGCATCAGCCGCAGATCGGCGTTGGGCGCCCGTTCGACCATGAGCCGGGTCAGCCGTTCGATCAGCGCGACCTCGGCATACTCGGCGATCGTGGCCAGAAAGCTGCGGCGGGTGGTCGCGGGATCGAAGTCGTGCTGCAGGTCCAGCGCACGCCGAATGCGCTCCAGCGCCCCTTCCACGAGCATGCCGATCTCGTGCGCCTTCGGCGTCGGCTCCATGCCGTGGGGCAGCCGGATAAACAGGTCATCGCCGAACAGATGGCGCAATCGCGTCAATGAGTGGCTGAGCGCCGGTTGAGAGACGCCGATCGAGATCGCGGCCCGCGTGACCGAGCGCTCGCGCAGCAGCGCCTCGAACGCCTTCAGCAGGTTGAGATCGACGGAAGCGATATTCAGCCCATTCATGTCCGCAATATAATTAATCGATTTGGCGTATGCCAGCTCCGTTCATAGCTTGCACTGCAGCATGCCGTTCCCCGCTCCATTTCGTATGAGATAATGCTATTTTAATACGCGTGTGGCTGTTCTGGGGACCGAAGAGGCCGGCGCTTTCTGATCGAAACAGAATATTGATGCCGGACGGGCTTGCCGGCAGGAGTTACGAGATGCGCAAGACTTGGGTTCCAGGACTGGTCGCGATCATCCTGATCGCCGCAGGCGTTGCCTGGTTCGTCGAGCGCACACCGGCTTCGGCGGAAGGCCCGCCCGCCGCCCCGCCGGCCGTCCCCGTCGTGTCCGGGACGGTCAAGGCCGAGGACGTCCAGATCCTGCGGACCGGCATCGGCAGCGTCTCCGCCTTCAACACGGTCACCATCAAGGTACGGGTCGACGGCCAGCTCGACAAAGTCGCCTTCACCGAGGGGCAGGAGGTGAAGGCCGGCGACGTGCTGGCGCAGATCGACCCGCGCCCCTATCGCGCCGTCCTCGACCAGGCGACGGCGACCAAGGCGCGGGACGAGGCGCTGCTGGCCAATGCCAAGCGCGACTTGGCCCGCGACCAGGGACTGATCGGCAACCATTTCGTCAGCCAGCAGGTGCTCGACACCCAGCGCACCCTGGTGGACCAGGATACGGCGCTGGTCGCATCCGACCAGGCCACCATCGACGCCGCCAAGGTCAATCTCGCCTATACCACCATCACGTCGCCGCTCGACGGCCTGACCGGCATCCGGCTGGTCGACCAGGGCAACATCGTCCATGCGACCGATACGACCGGCCTGGTCGTCATCACCCAGACCCATCCGATCTCGGTCATCTTCACCCTGCCGGAAAACCTGCTCGACGCGATCAACCAGGCGCGGGCGAACGGCACGGTGCTGAAGGTCTATGCCTATTCGTCGGACGACACGATCCAGCTGGGCGAAGGCATCCTGGCGCTGGTCGACAACCAGATCGACCAGACCACCGGCACCATCAAGCTGAAAGCGACGTTCCAGAACCAGAAAAACGCGCTGTGGCCGGGTGAGTTCGTGACCACGCACCTGCTGCTCGCGACGCGCAAGGGCGGGTTGACGGTGCCGACGCAGACGATCCAGCGCGGCCCGGCCGGAACTTTCGTCTGGGTCATCAAGCCGGATAGTTCGGTCGAGATGCGGCCGGTCACGGTCGGCCAGATCAACGGCGAGACGGCGCTGATCGACAAGGGACTGGCAGCCGGCGAGAACGTGATCGTCGACGGCCAGTACAAGGTCAAGGTCGGCAGCAAGGTCACTGCCACCCCGCAAGGCAGCCAGACGGCCGACGCCACGCCGGCCGGGGGCCCGGCCAAGTGAGCATCTCCACCCCCTTCATCAAGCGCCCGATCGCAACCTCGCTGCTGATGGCGGGCATGTTCCTGGTCGGCGCGGTCGCCTATCCGCTGCTGCCGGTGGCCCCTCTGCCGCAGGTCGATTTCCCGACCATCCAGGTCAACGCCTCCCTGCCGGGCGCTAGCCCCGACACCATGGCGTCTTCGGTCGCGACACCGCTCGAAACGCAGTTGGCCCAGATCGCGGGTGTGGCGCAGCTGACCTCGACCAGCGTGCTGGGCTCGACCAGCGTGACCGTGCAGTTCGACCTCAACCGCAACATCGACGCCGCGGCGACCGACGTGCTGGGCGCGATCAACGCGGCCAGCGGTCAGCTGCCGAAGAACCTGCCGAACGCGCCGACCTATCGCAAGGTCAACCCGGCGGACGCGCCGGTCCTGCTGCTGGCGGTCTATAGCCCCAGCATGCCGCTGACCCAGGTCGACGACGCGGCCGAGACGCTGTTGGCCCAGCAGATGTCGCAGATTTCCGGCGTATCCCAGGTCAGCGTGTTCGGCCAGCAGAAGCCGGCCGTGCGCGTGCAGATCGATCCGGCCAAGATCGCGAGCATGGGGCTAAGCCTCGAAGACATCCGCGCGACGCTCGGCACCGTGACGGTCGATCAGCCCAAGGGCAGCTTCGACGGTCCGAACCAGAGCTTCACGATCTACAACAACGACCAGCTGACCGCCGCCAAGGATTATCAGGACGTCATCCTGACCTATCGCAACGGCGCGCCGGTCCGCATCCGCGACGTCGGCCAGGCAGTGGACGGCCCGGAAAACATGCGCCTCGCCTCGTGGCAGACCGGGGCGCGCGGCATCACGCTGGGCGTCTTCCGACAGCCAGGCGCCAACGTCATCGACGTGGTCAATTCCGTCATGAGCGCCTTGCCGCGCCTGCGGGCGGCGATGCCGCCGGCGATCGACGTCAGCGTCATCTCGGACCGGACCCAGACGATCCGCGCCTCGGTTTCCGACGTGCAGTTCACCCTCAGCCTGACCGTCCTGCTGGTGGTCATGGTCATCTTCGCCTTCCTGAGAAATTTCTGGGCGACGGTCATTCCCAGCATCACGGTGCCGGTCTCGCTCGTCGGCACCTGTGCCGTCATGTACGTGGTGGGATACAGCCTCGACAACCTGTCGTTGATGGCGCTGACCATCTCCGTGGGCTTCGTGGTCGACGACGCGATCGTCATGATCGAGAACATCGTCCGCCACATCGAGGATGGCATGAAGCCGATGGAGGCGGCGCTGAAGGGCGCTGGCGAGATCGGCTTCACCATCGTGTCGATCAGCCTTTCGCTGATCGCCGTGTTCATCCCGCTCCTGCTGATGGGCGGCATCATCGGCCGCCTGTTCCATGAATTCGCCGTCACCGTCACGGTCACCATCATGGTTTCGGCCATCGTGTCGCTGACGCTGACGCCGATGATGTGCTCGCGTTTCCTCAAGGACGAGGCGCATACCAAGCACGGCCGCATCTATGTCATGATGGAGCGCTTCTTCGACGGCATGCGCGACGGCTATGCCTATGGATTGCGCTGGGTGCTGCGCCACCAGTTCTTCACGCTCATGGTGCTGTTCGCGACCGTCGGCCTCACCGTGTTCCTGTTCATGACCATCCCCAAAGGCTTCTTCCCGCAGCAGGATACCGGCTTCATCCAGGGTATCTCGGAGGCCTCCCAGGACATCTCGTTCAAGGGCATGATGGCGAAGCAGCAGGAGCTGATGAAGATCGTCGGCGAGGATCCCGATGTCTACAGCTACAATTCCTCGGTCGGCTCGACCGGCGGCTCGCGCACCGGCAACAACGGCAATTTCTACATCACCCTGAAGCAGAAGCCGGAACGCACCGCGTCCGCGGGCGAGATCATAACGCGCCTCAGGCCGAAGCTTGCCCAGGTCCAGGGCGTCGCCCTATTCCTGCAGGCGGCCCAGGACATCAACGTCGGCGGCCGATCGACCAAGACCCAATACCAGTACACGTTGCAGGATTCGAACCTGGACGAGTTGAACCATTGGGCACCGCTGCTGCTGCAGAAGCTCGGCACCCTGTCGATGGTTCGCGACGTCGCGACCGACCAGCAGACCAACGCGCCGACCGTGAGCATGACGATCGACCGGACGACGGCCGCACGGTTCGGCATCCAGCCGCAGGTGATCGACGACACGCTCTATGACGCGTTCGGCCAGCGCCAGGTGGCACAGTTCTTCACCCAGCTGAACCAGTATCACGTGATCCTCGAGGTGCCGCCGGCGCTGCAGGGCGACCCGTCGTCACTCGACAAGATCTATGTGAAGTCGCCGGTGACCGACAGCCAGGTGCCGCTCTCGACCTTCGTCAAGCTCGATACGACCAAGACCAACTACCTGTCGATCGCCCATCAAGGCCAGTTCCCGGCGGTGACGCTCAGCTTCAACCTGGCCCAGGGCGCGTCCCTCGGCGAAGCGGTCAGCGCCATCCAGGAGGCCGAGGCGCAGATGAAGCTGCCGGCCACGATCATGGGCACCTTCCAGGGCAACGCCCAGGCGTTCCAATCCTCGCTGTCGACCACGCCCTACCTGATCGCGGCGGCACTGGTCGTCGTCTACATCATCCTGGGCGTGCTCTACGAGAGCTACATCCATCCGATCACCATCCTGTCGACCCTGCCGTCGGCCGGCGTCGGCGCGATCCTGATCCTGATGATGTTCCATTTCGACCTGAGCGTGATCGCGCTGATCGGCATCATCCTCTTGATCGGCATCGTGAAGAAGAACGCGATCATGATGATCGACTTCGCGCTCGAGGCGGAGCGCAACCGAGGCCTCAAGCCCGAGGAATCGATCTACGAAGCCTGCCTGATGCGCTTCCGGCCGATCATGATGACGACCATGGCGGCCATGCTGGGCGGCGTGCCGCTGATGTTCGGCAGCGGCACCGGCGCCGAGATCCGCCAGCCGCTGGGCTTCTCGATCGTCGGCGGCCTGATCCTGTCGCAGATGCTGACGCTCTACACGACGCCGGTCGTCTATCTCTATATGGACCGGCTCAACAACTGGCTGGGCCGGTCGAGCCGGGAAAAGCGGCCCTCGCGCATTCAGCGTGCGCTGGCCGGATCGAGCGACTGACCGACGGGTTCAAGCGCCCCCGCGCCGCAGCAGCGGGGGCAGCTTGACCTTACGGATCTCGATCATCTGCCAGGCCGCGAGGCCCGGGAGGCCGATTGCGAGGTCGGGCAACCGCTTGACCAGCGACAGCGACAGTGAGGTCGCCGGCGACAGGCCGAACAAGCCGCCGAGCAGGACGAACCCGCCCTCCTGAATGCCGAGCGCGCCGGGCACCGCGAAGGCGGCGGACCGGACCGCCTGGCCCAAGCTCTCCAGCACCAGCGCCTCGGCAAAGCCGATAGGCACGCCCATGCGGCCGAGCGCCAGCCAGATCTCCAGGATGCCGGTGCACCAGCCCAGCAGATGCACGAGGCCGGCGCCGGCGATCCGGCCGTGGGCGCCATAGATCGACCGCAGGCCCGACTGCAAGTCGAGCGGCCGGGCCGGCACCAGGGCCGGCAGGAAACGCTGGATGAGGCCCATGCCCCGGTCGACCAGCGCGAACAGCCCCAGCCGCTGGGCCAGGAAGAAGCCGCCCAAGGCCGGCACCGCGACGATCAGGCCGCCGCCGATCTCGCGCACGACCGGCGTATCGCCGAACGCGAGCCACAGCGCCGCCAGCCCCGAGACCGCGAACAATCCCTGGGTCGCGGTCTGCAGCAGCAGGTCGACCAGGATCGAGGCCGCCGCGAGGCCGGCCGGCACGCCGTACTGGGCCAGCAGCCGGCCACCGACGATGTCGCCGCCGACCTGGACGGCGGGCAGCAGGGAATTGATCGCCTCGCGGATGACGCGGAGGCCGACGTAGAGCCCGGCCGGGCGATCGACCTGGTGACCGAGCATCAGGCCCCAGGCCGCACCGGCAAGCGTCAGGGCCACGAGCCGGATCAGCACGATAGCGACCAAGCCCCAGCCGATCGTCGCAACCCCGCGGATGATGTCGGCGAAGCCGTTCGTCACCAGGATGGCCACGAACGCGACGATGCCGATCACCAGGGCGAGCAAGACGGCCGAGCGGATCACGCCTCACCTCATGCGATGGGTCGGGAATCGTCACGATGACGCAGTGCACACAGTTATTTCGATGATAGGCGGCCGGCCAGGGAAAAATCCCCGCACCCAAGAGAAAATTACCGACCGTCGGGAGCCCCGCGGCCTCGGGCGCGTTCTTGGTCGTGACTGGAGGGAGCGCGGGATGGCCAATGAACAGACCACTCCGACCGATCGCCGCTTCCATCCCAGGTCGCTCGACGCGCTGAATTTCCTGCTGGCCGACGTCCGCGGCGCGCTCGGACCGTTCCTCAACGTCTTCCTGGTGACGGAGCGGCACTGGAGCCAATCGTCCGTCGGGCTGGTGACCGCGATCAGCGGTCTGCTCGGACTCGTCGCGCAGACGCCGGTCGGCGCCCTGATCGATTCCACCCGGGCCAAACGCGCCTTGATCGTCGCGGCACTGGCCCTGCTCGCCGTCGGTGCCATCGCGATCTATGCTTGGCCGAGCTTCTGGCCGGTCATGATCGCAAACACCGGCATCGCGCTGGTCGGCGACGTGTTCGGCCCAGCGGTATCCGCCTTGACCCTGGGCCTGTTCGCGCGCGGCCAACTGGCCCGGCGCCTTGGCCGCAATTCGGCGTTCGACCATGCCGGCAACGTCGCGATAGCCGCCTTCGCGGGCCTGGTTGGCTGGCTGCTGTCGCAGCGCGCGGTGTTCCTGCTGGTGCCGGTCTGTGCGCTCGCCGGCAGCCTGGCGACCCTGTCGATCCCGGCCAGCGCGATCGACCATGACCGGGCGCGGGGCGGGGATGACGGCGGACACACGCATTCGTCGGGCCTGGGCGTCCTGCTCACCTGCCGGCCGCTGCTGGTCTATGCGTTCTGCGCGATGCTGTTCCATTTCGCGAACGCGCCGCTGCTGCCGCTGGTCGGGCAGAAGCTGGCAGCCGCCCATAAGGATCTGGCGACGGCGATGATGTCGGCCTGCATCATCGCGGCGCAGCTGATCATGCTGCCGATCGCGCTCGCGGTCGGACGCTTTGCCGATCGGATCGGGCGTAAACCGATCCTGCTGGCAGGCTTCGCCATTCTGCCGGTGCGCGCGGTGCTCTATACTCTCTCCGACGCACCGGGGTGGCTCATCGGGGTGCAACTGCTCGACGGCATCGGCGCCGGCATCTTCGGCGCGATCACGCCGCTGGTGATCGCCGACCTCATGCGCGGCACGGGACGGTACAACGTGGCGCAGGGCGCCGTCGCCACGATCCAGGGCGCCGGCGCTTCGATCAGCGGGCTGGCCGCAGGCGTCGTCGTTGATCATTTCGGCTATGCCACGGCGTGTCTGGGCGCCGGCGCGGCTGCGGCCGTCGCCCTGCTGGCGCTGATCGTCGCGATGCCCGAGACCGCTTCGCGCGGCGACGACGTTCCTGGCCCGCGCCATTGACGAGTTGATCGGACGCCCGATCGGGCTCCATGCTGCGGGCGTGGCGGACGCGGGAGGACGGCGACATGGACACGGCGGATCTGAGGGTATTCGAGGCGGTTGCCCGGCTGGGCGGCATGGGGCGGGCCGCCGAGGAGTTGCATACGGTGCAGTCCAACGTAACCGCCCGGATCCGCCACCTGGAGGAACAATTGGGAACGCCCCTGTTCCATCGGCATGCCCGGGGTGTCGCCCCGACACCGGCCGGGCTCCGCCTGCTCCCCTATGCCCAGCAGATGGCGTTGCTGGTGACCGAGGCCCGTCGGGCGACCTTGGACGACGGCACGCCGCGCGGTCCGCTCGTCGTGGGCGCGCTCGAAACCACGACCGCGCTCCGCCTCGCCGACGCTTTGTCCGGCTTCGTCGCCGCCCATCCCGCGGTCGATCTGACGATCCGGACCGGGACGACCTGCGAGTTGCTGGACCAGGTACTGGGCCAGCGGGTCGAAGGTGCCTTCGTTTGCGGGCCGATCATGCATCCTGAACTGGATTGCGAGCCGTGCTTCACCGAAGAGCTGTGCGTCTTCACGGCGTCCACGATCCGCTCGCTCGACGAACTGACCGCTCGTGCCGACCTGCGCATCGTCGTGCTCAAGCGCGGCTGTTCCTATCGCCAGCGGCTGGAAGAGCTGCTCGCTCGGCGTGGCATCCCGGCGCCGCGTGTCCTGGAATTCGGCACGCCGGAGGCCGTACTGGCCTGCGTCGCCGCCGGGATGGGCGTGACGTTGCTGCCGCGCGGCATGGCGGGCACCGGTCCGCATCGTCGCGACATCGCGCTCCATGCGCTGGAGCCGCGCGACGCGTTGGTCGAGACGGTCTTCGTGCGCCGGCGCGACAGCCATGGTTCAAGCGCGCTTGCGGCCTTCCTGGCCGCCACGCGGCCGGCGCAGATCGGCGACCGACAGCCGGTCGCCGCCGAGTAGGGTCCGCCGCCTTCCATCGCTCCGGCAGATGGGAACGATCGGAATCCTTCGCTTGTCGACAGCAGCCGACGCGCCTTTAATCGGGCCATGTCCGATCTGCATACTCCCCTGGCCCGCGCCGAAGCGTTCTGCCGGCGTTTCGGCCTCCGCATCCCGATCCTGCTCGGGCCCATGGCCGGCGCCTGTCCGCCGTCGCTCTCCGCCGCCGTCGCCAATGCCGGCGGCCTCGGCGCCTGCGGCGCGCTGTTGCTGAAACCTGCCGCCATCCTCGACTGGGCCGCGGAATTCCGCGCGGCCAGCACGGGGGCGTTCCAGCTCAATCTCTGGATTCCAGATCCGCCGCCCCGTCGCGATGCCGCGGGGGAGGCTGCTGTGCGCAGCTTTCTCGAACATTGGGGACCGGAGGTGCCGGCCAGCGCAGGCGATGCGACACCGCCGGATTTCGCGGCCCAGTGCGATGCGTTCATCGAGGTGGCGCCGCCGATCGTCTCGTCCGTGATGGGGCTCTACCCGCCCGAGTTCGTGCGCCGATTGAAGCAGAGTGGCATTTCCTGGTGGGCGAACGTCTCGACCGTGGCCGAGGCGCGCGCCGCCGAGGCCGCCGGCGCCGATGTCGTCGTGGCCCAGGGCATGGAAGCCGGAGGGCATCGCGGTTGCTTCGACGCGGCGCAGGCCGAAGCGGGCATGGTCGGACTGTTCGCCCTGGTCCCGGCCGTGGCCGACGCGGTCAAGATCCCGGTCGTGGCGACCGGCGGCATCGGCGATGCGCGCGGCGTAGCCGCCGCCCTGATGCTGGGCGCCAGTGCGGCACAGATCGGCACCGGTTTCCTGCGCTGTCCCGAGGCCAAGCTCAATCCGGCCTGGGCCGACGGGCTGGCGCGCACGCCGCCCGAAGGCACCATTGTCAGCCGCGCTTTCAGCGGCCGGACCGGGCGCAGCATCGCTACCGCCTATGCCCGCGCCGCGACTGCCCCGGGGGCTCCGACCCCTGCGCCCTATCCGGTGCAGCGCGCGCTCACCCAGGCCATGCGGGATGCGGGCGGCAAGGCCGGCGACCTGGACCGCATGCAGGCCTGGGCCGGGCAATCGGCCATGATGGCCCGGGCGGAGCCCGCCGGCGCGGTCGCGCGTTCCTTGTGGGAAAGCGCCAAGGCCGCCCTCGGCGGCTGACCCCGGACGAGGATACCGCGGCCGTTCGCCCGGCTTGACGCCGCAGCGCAACGACGATCATCGTTCGGGAGTCCAGCCACCGGAAGGGTCGTCCGTCGCCGATGAAGCCTGCGCATGTCTCTTGAACTCTCGCCCGACGATCTGGCGATGCTGGCCGGGCGGGACGGGCCGGCGGCGGCCATGGCGCTTCGGATCGTCGCGGACACGGCGCGCATGCTGGGTGCCGACCGGCTGATCGACATCGCATCCTCCCACATCGACGGATGCCTCTATCACGGCGACAGCGGCACCCTGTTCGCCGAGCGCCTGCGGTCCGACGGCGGACGGGTGCGGGTTCCGACCACGTTGAATGTCGGCGCGCTCGACCTGGTCCATCCCGGCCGCGAACGTCTGGGCCCTGAACAGGCCGGCATGGCGCGGCGCCTGATGGCGGCCTACGCCGGCCTCGGCTGCCGCGAGAGCTGGACCTGCGCACCCTATCAGGCCGGTCATCGTCCGGCGCTGGGCCAGGATGTCGCCTGGGGCGAATCCAACGCGGTCGTGTTCTGCAATTCCGTGCTCGGCGCGCGCACCAACCGCTATGGCGATTTCCTCGACATCTGCGCCGCCATCACCGGCCGCGCGCCACGCGCCGGGCTGCATCTGCCGGAGAACCGGCAGGCCACCGTGCTGATCGACGCGTCGGGCCTGAACCCGGCCCTCGTGGCCGAGGACGCGTTCTATCCCGTGCTGGGCGCCTGGCTGGGCGCCACGGTCGGCGATGCGGTCGCCGCGATCGACGGCCTGCCCCGCCCGCTGGCCGAGGATCGCCTGAAGGCGCTGGGCGCCGCCGCCGCCTCGACCGGTGCGGTCGGGCTGTTCCATGTGGTCGGCGTGACGCCGGAAGCGCCGGACCGGGCGACCGTGTTCGGCGGGGTGGCGCCGCGCGAAACCATCCGGCTCGAGGCACCGATGCTGGAGGCTGCCCGCCGTCGTCTCTCGACCGGGCTGGTGCCGGCCGACGGCCGGATCGACGCTGTCGCCATCGGCAGTCCGCACCTGTCCGAAGCCGAGGTCGACGCCCTGGTCACCGGCCTGGCCGGCCGCCGTATCGCCATTCCGTTCTACGCCTGTACCGGTCGCCATGTGCTGGACCGGATCGCCGGCGACGGCCGGCGCGCGGCGCTCGATGCCGCCGGCGTCACGCTGATCGCGGACACCTGCATCGTGGTCACGCCGATCCTCAGCGCCGCATCGGGCCTGCTCATGACCAATTCCGGGAAATTCGCCCATTACACCCCATCGACCACCGGGTGGGACGTGCTTTACGGCAGCCTGACCGACTGCATCGAAAGCGCGGTCACGGGCCGGGTCGCCCGCGACGAGGCGATCTGGCGATGAAGGCCGAGAGCATTCTGCCCGGTCAGGCCGAAGGCGCGGTGATCCGGCTCGACGGTCCATTGAGTTTCTGGGGCGGCGTCGATCCCTTCACCGGTGCGCTGACCGACCCGCGGTCGCCCCATCACGGCGTGAAGATCGGCGGCGCGGTCCTGATGGTGCCGGAGACGCGCGGGTCGAGTTCGTCGAGTGCGGTGATGCTGGAACTGCTGTCGGCGGGCCTGGCGCCGGCGGCGATCGTCATGGGCCGGCTCGACGCGATCCTGGGGCTGGGCATCCTGGTCGCGCGCGAGATGGGCTGGCCGACGATCCCGCTGCTGGTCCTGCCGGCGGCGGTCCAAGCGGGATTCTCCGACGGCGAACGGGTCGCCATCGCAGCGGATGGGACGATCGAACGGATATGAGCGACATGGTCACGATCGAACAGGGCCGGTTGACCGCCCGGTTCCGCGCACAGGGCGCCGAGCTGACCTCGCTCGTCCACGACGGCGCGGAGCGGATCTGGCAGGCTGATCCTGCGATCTGGGGCTGGCATGCGCCGAACCTGTTCCCGATCGTCGGCGGCCTGGCCGGCGACCGGCTGCTGCACCAGGGCAAGTCCTATACACTGCCGTCCCACGGTTTCCTGCGCCATACGGTCTGCGAGCTGGTCCGGCGCACCCCCACGACCTGCGCCTGGCAATTGACCGACAGCGCCGAGACGCGCGCCGCCTATCCGTTCCGCTTCGTGCTCGAGATCGACTACGCGCTGGAGGCGGAGGCGCTGGTCGGCCGTTTCACCCTCGTCAATCCCGGCGACGAGCCGCTGATCGCCAGCCTGGGCATCCATCCGGCGTTCCAATGGCCGCTCGCCCCCGGCCTGAAGCGTGAGGATCATTGCCTGCTGTTCGAGCAGGACGAGCCGGCCCCGATCCGCCGGGTCGTGGGCAAGCTGATCGCACCCGAACCGGAACCGACGCCGATCCAGGGCCGGGTGCTGGCGCTGCACGACGGCCTGTTCGCGAACGACGCGATCATCATGGACCATCCGGCATCCCGCGCCGTCACGTTCGGCGCGCCGGGCGGACCGGCGATCGCGATGGATTGGGAAGGCCTGCCGCACCTCGGCATCTGGAGCAAGCCGGGCGCGCCGTTCCTGTGCATCGAACCCTGGCAGGGCTATGCGAGCCCGGCAGGCTTCGACGGTGAATTCGCCCGCAAGCCCGGTACCGTCAGCCTGGCGCCGGGCGAACGGCGGCAGTGGCGCTATCGCATCCGCCCGCTCGACCGGTTTGCGGAAAGATCGAGAGCGCGAGAGGGACAATGACTGACAAAAGCACCGCCCCCTACGGCGCGTGGGGATCGCCGGTCACCACGGACCTCGTCGCGGGCCAGACCATCGGCTTGGGCGCCCTGCAGACCGACCGGGGCGCGCTCTATTGGCTCGAAGCGCGACCGAACGAGAACGGCCGCTCGGTGCTGGTCCGGCGCGATACCGATGGCCGGATCCGCGACCTGACACCGGCGCCGCTCAATGTCGCGAGCCGGGTGCATGAATATGGTGGGGGCGCCTATCACGTCGCCGACGGACGGATCATATTCAGCGATAAGGGCAACGGTGCCGTCTGGCTGATCGACGGCGACGCGCCGGCCCGACGGATCGCAGCGGTCGACGGCTGCCGCTATGCCGATTTCGCCTTCGATCCGACGCGCGGGCGCGTGCTGGCCGTGCGCGAGGACCATCGCGGCGACGGCGAGCCCAAGGCGGCGATCGTGGCGCTCGACATCACCGGTCGCCTGCCACCCCACGAGAATCCAGGCCAGGTGCTGGTCGACGGCCACGATTTCCTGGCGGCCCCTCGCTTGTCGCCCGACGGCCAGACGCTGGTCTGGCTCAGCTGGGACCATCCGGACATGCCGTGGGACGGCACGCGCCTGTGGCTGGCGCCGATCGACCGGACGATGACGGCCGAGAGCGTGCAGCTGGTCGCCGGCGCCAGCCCGGAGGCGATCGTCCAGCCGGCCTGGTCGCCGGACGGCGTGCTGCATTTTGCGTCCGACCGCAATGGCTGGTGGAACCTTTATGCGGTGCGTGACGGGTCGATCCGGCCGGTCGCGCCGGTCGAGGGCGAGATCGGTGGCCCGCACTGGGTGTTCGGCGAGCGGTTCTTCGCCTTCCTGGGCGACGGCCGGATCGTCGCGGCCCTGATCGAGCGGGGCATCCGCCGCGCCATCGTGATCGAGGATGGGCGGATCAGCCCGCTGGACATCGGCCCGGTGCAGGGTTGCCCGATGCCGGCGGGGGACGGTCTCGCCTATATCGCGACACCGACGACGGCCCCGCCGGCGGTGACCCGCCTCGCGCATTGGGGCAGCGTTCCGGAGAGCGTCAGGGCGGCCGGTCCCGCCACCCTGACCGCCGCCGACGTCTCGATCGGCGAACCCTTCACCTTTCCGACGCGCGACGGCAGCCGGGGTCACGCATTCTGGTACGCGCCGACCAATGCCCGGTTCGAGGGACCAGCCGGCGAGAAGCCGCCGCTGATCGTGATCTGCCATGGCGGACCGACCGCCATGAACACGAACGGCTTTTCGCCCGCGGTCCAATGGTGGACCAGCCGCGGCATCGCCGTGGTCGACGTCAATTATGGCGGCTCCACCGGCTTCGGCCGCGACTATCGCCACCGTCTCGACGGGCGCTGGGGCGTGGTCGATGTCGAGGATTGCGCGGCTGCGGCCGCCTACCTGGGGCGGGAGGGACTGGTCGACGCGGCGCGCATCGCGATCCGCGGCGGCAGCGCCGGCGGCTTCACCGTGCTGGCGGCACTCACCCGCACCAAGCTGTTCAAGGCCGGCGCCAGCCACTATGGCGTGGCGGATCTCACGCTGCTCGCGTCCGATACCCACAAGTTCGAGGCGCGCTACCTCGACCGGCTGGTCGGTCCCCTGCCCCAGGCCGAAGCCACCTATCGCGATCGCTCGCCGATCCATCATCTGGATCAACTATCCTGCCCGGTGATCTTCTTCCAGGGTCTGGAAGACAAGGTCGTACCGCCGAACCAGGCCGAGGTCATGGTGCGCGCGATGGCATCCAAGGGTTTGGCCGTCGCCCACTATGCGTTCGAGGGCGAAGGCCACGGCTTCCGCCAAGGCACGACGATCCGCCGCGTCCTGGACCTGGAGCTGGGCTTCTACGGGCGCATCTTCGGCTTCGCGCCGCCCGACCTTTCCGAGCGGGTGCAGATCCAGAATCTATAGGTGCGGGCGCCTTACGACGACCAGTTATGGGCGAAATCGCCGTAGAGGTTGAGCCCGCCGTCGACGAAGAAGGTCTGGCCGGTGACATAGGACGCCTCGTCGGAAGCGAGGAACGCGAACAGGTTCGCAACCTCCTCCGGGGTTCCGGAGCGGCCCATCGGGATGTGCTTCTCGACATCGTGGCGCTTGGCCGGATCGTCTTTCCAGGCCGAATTGATCGGCGTGATGATGGCGCCGGGCGCCACTTCGTTCACGCGGATGCCGCGGCCGGCATATTCGAGTGCCAGGGTGCGGGTAACGTTGCCCATGGCGCCCTTGCTGGCGGAATAGCCCAGGAAGCCTGGCTTCGGGATCAGTTCGTGCACCGAGGTGGTGTTGATGATCGACCCCTTGGTCCCGCTCGCCAGGAAATGCCGGAGTGCGGCACGCGAGCACAGGAAAGTACCGCGCAGGTTGACGCCCAGCACGCGTTCGAACTGGTCGAGCGTCATGGCATCGGACGGGGCCTCGATCTGGATGCCGGCGTTGTTGATCAGCACGTCGAGCCCGCCGAACCGGGCGATCACGTCGGCCATCATGCGCTCGACCGCCGCCTCGTCCGCGATGTCGGCCGGAAAGCCTGCATGGGCGCCCGCCTCGACCGGGGCCAGCAGGGCGAGCGTTTCCGCAAGCGGGGCGCCGTCCTTCACGTCATTGACCGCGACCCGGGCCCCCTCGGTGGCGAAGCGCTGTGCGATGGCGCGGCCGATGCCCTGGGCACCGCCCGTGACCAAGATTCTCTTCCCGTGCAAGCCGGTCATCAGCGTTCCCCATTCTCGATCGTTCCATCGAAAACAGCCGGCGCATCGAGGGGTTCCGACTGAACCCGGGAAAGGGCTGCGCCGTTTCGGCGCGGTCTATCGGCTTTCGGGAGCCGGCGACCGGTCCTTCGCCGTCCGCAATTCGCTCCGGTCACGGTCGAGACCGCGACCTTGGCTCAGGACTTCAATTGAGCCAGCACGTCGCCGAACCCGGCGAGCTCGATCGGCAGGGCGACCTGCTGGCCACCGATCAACTGATAGCTGAGCTTGATCTGCTTGCTCTTGACCAGGCTTTCGCGGCCGCCGTCGTCGATGTTCATGACGATGCGGCAACCCTCGGCGATGCAGGTCTCAATCGGCAGGACGAACGGTTTGCCGTCGTCGATCTGGAAGGTGACGCCGTTCGGCAGGTTGAGCCCGAGCGGCAAGGTGAGCGCCATGCGTAGCTTGCCGTCATCCGCCCCATAGCCGACGGTGACCGTGAGCGCGCGCGCGCGGTTGTTGGTCTGCTTGTCCGTGACCACGACGGTCTGGACCATCACGCAGGTCAGCTTGTTGTCGGCAGCGGTCTGGCACGTCCGGCCCCAGACCGGCGGCTTGCCATCCTTCGCGGGCTCGGCGACAGGTGCCGCGGCTTTCGGCGTCGTGGCCGCGGCCGCCTTAGGCGCGTCTTTGGCGGATGCCGCCAGATGGGTACCGAAACCGATGCCGCCGACCAGGATCGCAAGTCCGGCCGCCACTGTGACGCGTGTTTTGAACGAACCCATCTCACCACTTTCGATCGAAGGGCCACCCGCGAGGGCGTGCCCGAATGCCGTTGCGGGCGACTTTATCGCCCCGGGACTCATCCGGCCATAGGCATCGATCGGCAAGGAGAAAGCCCGGACGCGGACCCCGCGTCCGGGCGTCGGATCAGGCGGACAGCACCGTGTTGTAGACCGTGCCCGCGATCGTCACCTTATCCAGGGTCAGGCCCTGGACATTGTAGAGATAGATCGGCTTTGCCGTGTTCACGGGCGTGCCGAAGTTGCAGTTGGTGATGGTCACGTCCGCGACCGGAACCACGGTCGGCGGCGGCGTGGTGAGGCCGTTGTAGTCGGCCGCGACCGGGCCTTGGACGATGACCGCCTGGTAGCAGCTGGCCGTGCCGCCGGGGGGCGCCGTCACCGTCAGGTTGGTGATGGTGATGTTCTTCACCGTCGGCGGCCGGATGCGGACATTGTCCGAGCCCGGCGAATAGTCGCAGTCGAACGTAATCACGCCGCCCTGGTTGGTCGACACCGTGTTCGTCGGCACGGGGCTGCCCGGCAGCGGCTTGTAGAAGCTGGGCGTCAGGTTGATGCCGTTCGGCAGGGTCACGTTGCGGACGTGGAAATTCTCGACCGTGCCGCCCCGGTTTAGGTTGGTCTTGACCCGGATCGCGATGTTGAGCGGGTTGGTCGCGTAATTCTGGTTCTCCATGCTCAGGTTCTCGGCGAAGACGTTCTTCACGCCTGCCGACATCTCGCTGCCCAGCGTGATGCCGCCATGGCCGCTGTTCATGGTGCAATTGCGGATGACGTGATTCTGCGCCGGCCCATATTCGATGTCGTTGTCCTTGCCCGACTTGATCGCGATGCAATCGTCGCCGGTGTTGAAGGTGACCTTGTCGACCAGCACATGGTCGCAGGCCTCCGGATCGAACCCGTCGTTGTTCGGACCGGTGCTGTTCGCATAGACCTTGCGGATCAGGACGTCGGTGCAGGCGATCGGATGATGCTGCCAGAACGGCGTGTTGGTGACCTGATAGCCCTCCATCACCACGTTGCGGCAGTTGAAGAACTCGATCATGCAGGGCGGCAGCTGGTGGCCGATGCCGAAGATGCGGGCAGCCGGCGGGATGTTGGCCTCCGACAGGGCCGGCAGGTAGGAGCTGTCCTTGGTATAGGCATTGCCGGTACCGCCGCTCGCTGCGCCGAATTCGATCAGGTTGATCTCGGCGGTGGAAAGCGCCGGGTTGAGCGTGCCGAGCGGCAGGTTGAGCGCGTTGGCCGTGCCTTCCGACGGTTGGCCCGCGACGAAGCCCGCGGTACCGACGGTGCCCTTCCAGGTCCACCAGCAATTGGTCGGGTTATAGAGGGTGCCGGCCTGACCGTTCAGGATGCTGGTCCAGTCCTCGCCCGTCAGCGCGATGTTCTCCTGGCCATAGGCATAGACCATGGCCGAGAAATTATAGCAGTCGTTGGCCTGCCAGCGCGATTTCACCAGCTTGCCGTTGGCGCCGAAATCATAGGAGCCGTATTTGGCATAGTCGGCCGGATTCGGGCTGAACCAGATCTGCGCGCCGCTCGCCAGATGGAAATTCACGTTGCTGAGCAGGGTGACCGGCCCGGCACAATACCAGTTGCCGGCCGGCACGACGACGCGACCGCCGCCGTCACGATGGCAGGCCGCGATCGCCGCGGCGAAGGCGGCATGGCAGTCGAACGAGCCGGTCGCCGGGGCCAGACCCGGGCCGGAGACGGTCGCCGATTGATAGAGCAGCGGAACGGTCACGAGCTGACACGGCCGCGCGCCATAGGCCGTCACGTAGAAATGGCGGAATTCGCGGCCGCGGAAGCCGGGGAAATCCCTCAGGCCTTCGATCCGATCGCAGATGGCGCGCGCTTGGCGCCAGGGTGCGTCGGCATCGCGCCCGGCGGCCGCCCAGGCCGGCGCCTTCAGCCCCAGCGCCGCCGCCCCGGCCGCCGTGCCGGCCAGCAAGGCGCGGCGGGACATCATCGATCGATCGTCCGTCATCGTCAGCTACTCCCGGATTTTATGGTTTCTGGAAAGGTGCGCGCCTGCCGATTTCGCGCGACACTACCATATCAGTTTTACGGGAGCGAGCCGCTTCAGGCGCGCTGCGGGCCGAAGCGGTCGATCGTGAAATCGATGAAGCTGCGCAGCTTCGGCGACATGTGGCGGTCGCGCAGATAGAGCAGGTTCAAGGGGCGGCTGGGTGCCGAATAGCCCGGCAGCAGGGCCACGAGACGGCCGGCCCCGACATCTTCCGCCAGCATGATCTCGGGCAGCATGACGACGCCCATGCCGGTCAATGCCGCCCGGCGCAGCCCCTGGGCGCTGTCGACCTGCATGCGGCCCGACACCGGTACGCTGACCTCGCCGTCGGGCCCGGTCATCCGCCATTCCGCTTGGGCCGAGCGCCACTCGGACCGGGAGGAATAGGTGTAGGTCAGGCAATCGTGCTGGCGCAGATCTTCCGGCCTATCCGGCGCCCCGCACCGCGCCAGATAGGCGGGTGCTGCGCAGACCATCAGCTTGTAGGGGGCGAGCGGCCGCGCGATGAGGCTGGAGCCCGGCAGCGAACCGATGCGGATCGCCGCCTCGAAGCCGTCCTCGGCCAGATCTACCACGGTGTCGGTGATGACCACGTCGAGATCGACGGCAGGATGGAGAGCCGCATAGTCGGTCAGCGCCGGCATCAGCCGCTCCGTGCCGAAGGTGGCCGATGCCGTAATGCGCAAACGCCCCTTCGGCACGGTCTGGATCTCCGCCGCCAGCGCCTCGGCATCGCCGACCAGACCCAGGATTTCGACGCACCGGTCGTAATAGACCCGGCCGAACTCGGTCAGGTTCTGCCGCCGGGTCGTCCGGTTGAGCAATCGGGCTCTCAGATGACCCTCCAGTGCCTGCACATGGTTACCGACCATGGTCGGCGTCAGGTCGCGCTCCGCCGCCGCCGCGGTCAGGCTGCCCAGATCGACGACCCGGACGAAAATATCCATGGCCTTGAGGAGGTCCATTACCAAATTTTCCTTCGAAGTGAATCGATATTCAAACGGTTTATCAAATATCTTCGGATAATACATAAGGGACGTCCCCGAACCGGGGAAGGGCTATCGGAGGACCGGCGCATGCCGTTTTCGCGTCCCGGCGGGAAGTGCTCGCCCACTCTCACTCTTGCGGCCACCAGCCTGGGGTTCGTCCTGGTCATTCTCGACGTGACGGTCGTGAACGTCGCGCTGGACCGGATCAAATCGGCGCTCGGTACCGACGTCACCGGCCTTCAATGGGTATTGAACGCCTACACCCTGGTGTTTGCCAGCCTGCTGCTGACCGCCGGCGCGCTGGGCGACCGGTTCGGCGCCAAGCGCATGTTCGTTGTGGGATTTGCACTGTTCACCGCCGCGTCGGTTGCATGCGGCTGTGCTGGAACCATCGATGCGCTGGTGACGGCTCGGGTCGTGCAGGGCGTGGGCGCCGCCTTGTGCGTGCCCTCTTCGCTGGCACTGCTGAATGCCGGCTTCCCGGATCCGGCCGCGCGGGTGAAGGCGGTCAGTCTCTGGGCCGGCGCCGGCGGCCTCGCGATCGCGGCCGGGCCGGTCGTGGGCGGCAGCCTGGTCGACTGGCTGGGCTGGTCGAGCATCTTCTTCCTGAACCTGCCGCTGGGCCTGCTTGGGATCTGGCTGACGATCGCCTATGCGCCCGACGCGCCCCGTGCCCCCGGGCGCGGCCTGGATCTGCCCGGCCAGGCGCTGGCCATCGTCGCCCTCGGCGCGCTGACCGTGGGCTTCGTCGAAAGCGGGCCGTTGGGCTGGGTCCATCCCATCGTGCTCGCCGGCTTCGTCACCTCGGCGGTGGCGGCCGGCCTGTTCCTGGCGGTCGAGGCGCGCGTGGCCGAACCCATGCTGCCGCTGTCGCTGTTCCGGAACCCCGCGATCGGCGCGGCCTGCGCGGTCGGGTTGCTGACCAACTTTTCGTTCTACGGGCTGATGTTCGTCTTCAGCCTGTTCTTCCAGATCTCGAAAGGCTATTCGCCGCTGATGGCCGGCCTGGCGTTCCTGCCGATGACCGCCCTGATCACGGTCGCGAATCTGGCGGCCGGGATCCTGACCGCCCGCTTCGGGCCCCGGCTGCCGATGGTGGCGGGACAGGCACTGGCCGCCGTCGGCTACATGGTGCTGGCCCGGACCGATGCCGCGACCGGTTACGGCACCATCGTCGCCCCGCTGCTGGCCGTCGGCGTCGGTTCTGCGCTGACCGTGCCGTCGATGACCGCCGTGGTCCTGGCCGGGGTCGCCAGGGAGCGGGCGGGCATCGCCTCCGGTGCGCTCAATGCCGCCCGCCAGATGGGTGGGGTGATCGGCGTCGGCGTGTTCGGGTCGCTGATGGTGGGTGCCGGCGACCGGCTAAGCGGCGGCATGCCCATCGCCCTCATCCTGGCCGGCCTCGCGCAACTGCTGGGCTGCGGCGTGAGCGCGGTCGGCATCCGGCGCCCGTCCCGACCGGTCGTGGTGCGCCCGGTCATGGATTGAGCCCGGGCAGTCGGATCAGGACAGGGCGCCGAACCGGTAGCCGTTGCGAACCGGCGCGCGGCGGCGGCCAGGCGGCTTGGCCGCGGCGAGGGCGAGGCCCGCCGGATGGGCGCCGTCGCCGCCGGGCAGGAAGAAGCCGGGCACCCGCGCGCGCAGCTCGTCGAGTATCTTCAGGACCTCGCGCAGGTGGCGCCGCATCGCCGCCCCCGCCGCGCGCGTGTCGCGCGCTGCCAGCGCCGCCAGGATGACCTCGTGCTGGGCGATGGCGACCGCCGGCCGGCCCGGATCCGGCAGCGACAGGCGGCGGACCCGGTCGATCTGCATCTTGGCCTGGTCGATCGCCGTCCAGACGCTGGGATGGCCGGACAGGCGCGCCAGCGTTCGGTGGAACTCCTCGTCCAGGCCATGGAAGCTGGACAGGTCGCCATCGGCGACCGCGCGCTTCTGGGCGGCGATCAGGGCCGCGAGATGGCCCAGATCCTCGTCCGTCACCCGGCGCGCCAGATCCGCCACGACGCCGCATTCGAGCAGCTCGCGGATATATTGGGCGTCGATCACCCCGGCATGGGAGATCGGCGCCACGAACGAGCCGGCCTGGGGCAGGATGACGACCAACCCTTCGTCGGCGAGCTTGCTCAGCGCCTCGCGCACCGGCGTCCGGCTGACGCCCAGCAGATCGGCCAAGTCCTTTTCCGACAGGCCGTGCCCGGGCGCCAGGCGGGCGCCGACGATCGCCTGGCGCAGCACGCCATAGACCTGCAGCTTGATCGATCGCCGCCGATCGATCGCCCAGCCGTCATGCCAGGTTGGGTCCACCATCTCGGGAGTTATGGGGCCGCCGTGATCGGATCGAGCCCGAAGCTCTTGACCGTCGGCGCTGCTTTCGCCGAGGTCAGGAAGGCGATGAACGCCTTGGCAGCAGCCGGCTCCTTCGATGCGGTCGAGATGCCGGCGGCGTAAAGCGTGACCTTCTGGATCCCCGGCGGCAGGGGCCCTACCACCTCGATGCCGGGCACCGGCATCAGTTCGCTCAATTGCTGAAAGCCAAGCTCCGCCTCGCCCCTGGCCACGATCTCGCCGACCGGCGTCGCGGGGATCATGCGACTCTTGCCGGCGATCTGGTCGGCGATGCCCAGTTGCTTGAAGCCCTCGGTCGAGAGATAGACGCCGCTGGCGCTGTCGGAATAGGCGATCGACTTGGCAGCGAGCAGAGTGCGCTTCAGGGCGTCCGCGGTCGAGATGTCCGGCTTGGGCGTGCCGGCCTTCACCGCCATGCCGATGTAGGATTTGGCGATATCGACCCGGCTGGCCGGCACCACCTTGCCTTGCTTCACCAGATCGTCGAGCGCGGACGCGACCATGATCAGTACGTCGACCGGTTCGCCGCGTGCCAGCCGCACCGGGATCGCGTCATGGGTCGTGCCCATCGACGGCCCCCACGCGATCTCCAGGTGGTCGTGGCTCGCCTGCTCGAATTCCGGCGCCAGCGCCTTGTAAGGTGCGGCGAAGCCGCCGGAATTCATCACCTTGATCTCGGCAGCCCCGGCCGTTTCCGCCATGAGCAGGCCGGCAAACCCCAGCGCCAGCACGCGCAACCCGATCGACCGCATGACATTCTCCCTGATCGCGGGTCGAACCGAACCGCGTTCCTCATCAGGCCAGGAGCTTAACCCGGCTTTCCTGGTCGGATGCAAGGCCGGCACGGCAAAATTGTCTCCGAGACATTCTAGCGCTTGCCCCGAACCGGGGCTGTGGAGTGACTCTATGGCTCCTTGCCGCCTGTATCGGAGAGCGACGTGCCTGCCCTTCTCGACCTGCCGCCCGAAACGCTCGCCGTCTGGGAGCGTCGTACCCGCGACCTGTATGACAGCTTCCGATCGCGCGAGCTGAAACTCGACATGACGCGCGGCAAGCCGTCGCCGGAACAGCTCGCGCTGTCGAACGGTATGCTGACCCTGCCGGGGAACGGCGACTATCAGACCGAGGCTGGCGAAGACGCCCGCAACTATGGCGGCATCCAAGGGCTGCCGGAGACGCGCCGCCTGTTCGCGCCGATGCTGGACGCGCCGCCCGACCAGATCGTCGTCGCCGAGAATTCCAGCCTCGCGGTGATGCATGACTGCCTCGTCTGGGCGCTGCTGAAAGGTGTGCCGGGCGGAACGGAACCCTGGTCACGGGCCGCCTCTCCCGCCTTCATCTGCCCGGTGCCGGGCTACGACCGGCATTTCGCGCTGTGCGAAGAGTTCGGGTTCCGCCTGCTGCCGGTCGCCATGAACGAGGATGGGCCGGACATGGACGCCGTCGAGGCTTTGGCGGCGGATCCTTCGGTCAAGGGCATGTGGTGCGTGCCGAAATATTCCAACCCGACCGGGGCGGTCTATTCGGCGGCAACCGTCCGGCGGCTCGCCACCATGAAGACCGGCGCGCCGGATTTCCGGCTGTTCTGGGATAATGCCTATGCAGTCCATCACCTGACCGGGATACAGCCGGAACTGGCCGATGTCCTGACGTTGGCCCGCGAGGCGGGCCATGCGGATCGGCCGTTCATCTTCGCTTCGACCTCGAAGGTAACTCTGGCCGGCGCAGGCCTCGCGTTCTTCGGCGGCTCCCCGGCAAACGTCGCCTGGTATCTGGCGCGGGCCAACCGGCGGACCATCGGGCCGGACAAGCTGAACCAGTTGCGGCACGTGCGCTTTCTGCGCGATTTCTCCGGGCTGGAGCGGCACATGGCAGCGCAACGGCACTTGCTGGCCCCGAAGTTCGCGGCCGTCACCGAGGCGCTCGATCGGCATCTGTCCGATCTCGGCACCGTGCGCTGGACCACGCCGGCCGGCGGCTATTTCATCAGCGTCGACGCCATGGACGGTACGGCGCGGCGCACGGTCGAGCTGGCCCGGGAGCTGGGCATCGCGCTGACGCCGGCTGGGGCGACCTGGCCTGGCGGTGTCGATCCGAACGATCGCGTTTTGCGCCTTGCCCCGACTTTTCCCAATGTTGAGACCGTGAAGATTGCCGCCGAGGGTATCGCGCTGTGCATTCGGCTGGCGGCGATCGAAAGGGCGCTCGCTGTGTCAAACATGGGGCACAGCCCCAGGATGTGACAAAAAGAGGATCAAAATTGCGCGACACCGGTTAACAGGTTGAATGGTCCGAAACCGGAGGCTCCCATGTCTTGGCTAGCGATTGGGTTGACTTGGATCGCCGCATCCGTCGCAGTCCCGATGCTGTATAGCTGGCGCTATAACTACGTGAAGAATTATCGGCAACGCGCCATCCGCGCGCGCGCTCGTCTGCACAGGTTCCATTTCACTCAAGACTTCCCGCCGATGTATCGCTGACCGTCGAGCGGTCTGGCCGGAAACTGGTCAGCGCCGTCGAGGGGCGTCCGGCTCCACCGCCGAATGGATCGCCTGGGCCGGCAAGATGAAAAGACCTTGGCGCCAGTACCGGGTCGCGCCGTATGTCGAACGCCGTGAAACCGGACGTGGTGCCCGAACGGGCTCTGCCGCAAAATCCCTCCGCCACCCGAACCAGAACTCGTTCCCCCGCCCGGCGGGCAATTTTTGCGACTTTAAATGGCTCCTCGCGAGCTTCCTGGTAGAAAATTGTGGCCAGCGCGCAACAGATCGCAAAGCCTTCGTCCATAGCGTCAATCTCGCATTGTTGAACAATTTTACCGGGTGATAGAAGCAGCCCAGCCGAGTTTTTCAGGATGGGGTTCGGGATGCGCTTTTTTACTTCCGCAGCGATCGCGGCCCTCATGCTTTCGGGACCGGCGATGGCCGAGGAACAATTCACCGGCATTCATGTCTTCGGTGACAGCCTGTCCGACAACGGCAACATTCCGAAGCTCTACGGCGTCACCGCCCGTCCCTCGCCACCCTACTACCCCGGCCGCTTCTCGAACGGCCCAGCCTATGCGGAATATCTGCCGTCGCTGCTGAACGTTCCCGAGGCGCGTTTTACCGACGACGCCCTAGGCGGCGCGCTGTCCGGTACGACCAACCTCGGCAATTTCCCGGAGGCGGGAACCGAGAACGAGGTTGAGCGCTATCTGGCGACCGGCAGCCGGGCCAACAGCCGCGACCTGTTCGTGCTCTGGACCGGCGCCAACGATTATCTGGGCCTGTCGGGTGCGGCCAACCCGTCCATTCCGCTGCCGGTGGTGCAGGCGGTGCTGACCCAGGTCGCCGCCACCGCGGTCGGCAACATCAGCCTGGAGGTCACCCAACTCGCCAGCACCGGCGTCAAGAATTTCCTGGTGCCGAACCTGCCGAACCTGGGCGTCACCCCAACGCTCAACGGCACGCCGGCCAGCGCCGACATCGGGTTGTTCGCGACCACGGCGCACAACGCGGACCTGACCCAGTCGATGGCGCAGCTGTCGCGGCAGTTACACGTCAACATCGTCGTCGCCGACGTCGACGCTCTGGTATCCGACGTCATCGCCCATCCGGCGAAGTACGGCCTGACCAACGTGACCCAGGAATGCGTGCTGAACGCCGCCTGCATCGCCCAGAAACAGCCATACCTGTTCTGGGACGAGGAGCATCCGACCGAGCAGTTTCACCAGATTTTTGCGCGTTTCTTCACGGCCTCGCTGCAAGGCCCGACCGTGGTCGGCGCCCAGGGCGAAATGGCGATCGTCGCAGCCAATACGCTGTACGACCATATTACCAGCCGGACGCAGGCATTGCGCAACGGCGCTTCCGGCCTGTCCATGTCGACCGGTGGCGGCGATGGCGCGGCGCCCAACCCGGACAAGCCGCTGAGCGGCTTCGTCACCGGCAGCTACGGTTGGGGCTCGCGCGACGATCGCTACGACGCTGTCGGGTTCAGCTACGACCAGACCGACGTGACCGGCGGCCTCGACTACAAGCTGACGCCGCACCTGGCGCTGGGCGGCCTGTTCGGCTACGGCACGATCACCGGCGACCTGCACGAAAGCCTGGGCCAGGCCCGGCAGCAATCCTATCAGGGCGCGCTCTACGCGACCTATTTCACCGACGACTTCCATTTCGGTGCGGCCGTCAGCTACATCGGCAACGACTGGGACAAGCTGGCGCGCAACACCTTCGTTGCCAATCAGACCGCGCAGGCCACCACCGACGGCCGGACGCTCGGTTACGAAATCGACGGCGGCTACACGCTTCATGCCGGCAATTTCCGGTTCGGCCCGGTCGTGGAACTGCGCTATGCCTACGTCCATATCGGCGCCTATACCGAGCATGGCGCCGTGGGTCTCAACCAGACCATCGATAGCCAGGGGATCAATTCCCTGGTCGGCGAGATCGGCCTGGAAGCGGCGGTCGACACCAGCATCGCCGGCGTAGCACTCACCCCCCACCTTCGCCTGACCTACAACGACCAGTTCGCCGACGGCGACCGCACCATCACGTCGCGGCTCGTAACCCAGTCCGCCATCACGATCGCGACTCAGATCGACGCCGCCAAGCACACCTGGCTGCGTCTGAACGGCGGCGTCGACTTCCCGATCAACGATACCTTCACCGCCCTCGTCGATTTCGACAGCTCACTCGCCCGCGGTGACGGCTCCGACCAGCGGGCCGGAGCGAAGTTGAAGATCGCTTTCTAGGCGGCCGGGTTCTCTCCCGGAAACCCGTAGAGCCGCGCGGGAGTGCGCACCAGGATCCGCCGCAGCAGGTCCCGGTCGCCGTCGACCCATTCATGCAGGCGATCGAGTGCCCGGCCGTCGTCCTCCGGCTGGAATGGCTCGATCGCCGTCGTCGCCCGCGACGGGTCGCGTCTGGTCGAGGTATGAGGCCAATCCGTGCCCCACAGCAGATGGTCCGGTCCGGCCGCGATCAGCGCCCGGGCGATGGTGCCGGCATCGGCATAATCCGGCCGGCTCGAGATGCGGCACGGTGCCGATAGCTTGACCAGGACCCGGCCGCTCGCGACCAGCGACAGCAAGGCGGCGAAGCCTGGCTGATCCACGCCGCCGGCCGCCGAAGCCCGGCCGAAATGGTCGATGACCAGCGGCACCGGCAAATCCAGGATCGCATCGTGCAGAGCGGCGATCACCGACAGGCTCGCATAGGTCTGGACGTGCCAGCCGAGCGGCGCCACCCGCGCCGCGACCTGGCGCAAGCCGTCGAGCGCCAGCGACGGATCGTGCTGACCCTCGCTCTCCAGATTGACCCGCGCGCCCCGCACGCCGGCCTCATGCATCGCCGACAGATCCGCCAGGGACGCGTCGGCATCGATGACGGCGATGCCGCGCGCGCGCGACCCGAGTTCCCGCAGCGCCGCGAGCAGGCGGCGATTGTCGGTGCCATAGGGGCTCGGCTGCACCAGCACGACGCGTTCGAGGCCGAGCAGCCCATGCAGGGTCAGCAGGTCGGAGACCGAGGCGTTGTCCGGCGTGTAGCCGCGATGCGGCGCGTAGGGAAATTGCGCCGCGGGCCCGAACACGTGGACATGGGTGTCGCAGGCCCCGGCCGGCATTGCGAAACCCAACGCGCCATGCCGCACGCCCAGCACTGCTTTGCCTTCGGTCATCCATCGACCCTCCCGGTGACGCACTTCGCTTTATTGTACAACTGAAAACTTTTGTATACAAATGCATGCGGCTAGGGAGGAGGATCGACGCATGACCGATCGCCAGACGATCGCCTACGACACGCTCTTCGGCACCGTCAGCGGCATCTTCACCAAGCGCGGCCTATCCGGTGCCCATGCGGCCCGTGTGGCGGAATGCCTGATCGAAGCCGACATGCGCGGCGTTCCGACCCACGGCATCAGCCGTATTCCGATCTACGCGAAGCGCCTTCGCCTGGGGTTGGTCAACGCCCAGCCGGCATTCACGTTCGAGACACCGACGCCCGTGATCGCGCGCCTGGACGGCGACAACGCCATGGGCTTCGTCGTCGGGACCCACGCCATGAACGCCGCGATCGAGCGGGCGCAAATCTATGGCATCGGCCTGGTCGCGGCCTGCCACAGCAATCATTTCGGCATGGCGACGGCCTATCTGCTGCAGGCGGTCGAGGCCGGGATGGCGGCGATGGTGCTGACCAACGCGTCGCCCACCATGCCGATCTGGGGCGGCAAGGTGCCGTTCCTCGGCACGAGTCCGCTCGGCCTTGCGGTGCCCGGCGGGGCTGAGCCGCCGCTGCTGCTGGACATGGCGACCTCGGTCGCGGCCCGCGGCAAGATCCGGCGGGCGATCCAGCGGGGCGAGACCATTCCGGAAGGCTGGGCGCTCGACGAGCACGGCCGGCCGACGACCGACGCGGAGGCGGCCTATCGCGGCGTCGTCCTGCCGCTGGGCGGTCCCAAGGGCTCCGGCCTGTCGCTGATGATGGAGGCGCTGGCCGGCGTCATGGCGGGTGCGGCCTTTGGCGGCCAGGTGCGCGACCAGTATGCCGATTTCACCGCGCCGCAGAACGTCGGCCATTGCTTCCTGGCGTTCCGCCCCGACCTGTTCCTGCCGCCGGGACAATATCAGGCCGACATGGACGAACTGGTCCGGCGCGCGAAGGCGAACCCGCTGGCCGAGGGCTTCGACGAGATCCTGATGCCGGGCGAACGGGAATCCCGGCGGGTCGCCGAGCAGCGGCTGCATGGCGTCGCCATCGCCCAGGCGGATCTCGACATGCTCGCGGCCGAGGAGACGATGGAATGAGCGACGCCCTGCAGAAATTTACCGATCCGGCGTTCGACCTGACCATCCTGGTCCAGGGTTTCCCCGGCCGTTCGCTGTGCCACGGCGGCCTTGGCTGGAGCACCATCGCGCTGCTGCGCATGGGCGACCGGATCGCGGTCATCGATACCGGCGCCTTCAGCGCGCGCAAGTCGATCTATGCCGGGCTCGCCCGCGCCGGCCTGGCACCGGCCGACGTCACCGATGTGCTGCTGACCCACGCCCATTACGACCATTCGATCAACTGGGTGCTGTTCCCCAAGGCGCGCATCCATATCGGCAAGGTCGAGATGGACTGGGCCCTGCCGCTGTGGGGCGACCCGGTGCTGCCGGAACTCTATGTCCAGGCCCTGGCCGACAGCCCGCGCCTGGCGCTGATCGCCGACGGCGACACGGTGCTGCCCGGCATCCAGGCCGTGCGAGCGCCCGGCCATACGCCGGGCTGCCTGGTGTTCCGCCTGGACGGCGAGCACCGACGCGTGCTGTTCAGCGGCGACGCCGCCAAGAACCGGGCCGAACTGGTCTCGCGCGCCGCCGACATGACCATGGACGAAGCGGCCTCGCAAAGCTCGATCGAGATGATCTGGCGGATGTGGCGAGAGCGGCCGGACACGCTGCTGATCCCCGGCCATGACCTGCCGATGCTGCTGGAAGACGGCGTGCCGACCTATGTCGGCGAGCGCCGCGCCGGCGTCACGGCCTGGTTCGGCGACGACCTCGACACGACCACCCTGTTCGACTTTTCACGGGCGCCGCATCTGTGATGTCAGCCAATCCCGACCTGATCACGGTCTCCGAACAGACCTCCGACGGCGCGGGCTCGCTGGCCCAGATCGCCTATGACCGCATCTTCGACGCGATCCAGACCGGGCGGCTGCCGCCCGGCACGCGCGTCAAGGAAGCGGAACTGACGGCCTGGCTCGAAATGAGCCGCACGCCGGTACGCGACGCGCTAGTCCGGCTGGGCGGCGAAGGGCTGCTGCGCCACGAGGCCTATCGCGGCATCGTCATCGCCTCGCTGGATCGGCAGATGGTGGGCGAGCTGTTCCTGGCGCGCGAGGCGATGGAGGGCACTGCGGCCGCCCTCGCCGCCCGCTACGCCGCCGATGCCGAAATCGCGGCCCTGCAATCGCTGCTGGAGCTGGAGCGCAGCGTGGCGGGCGATCCCGTCGCCGGCGCCCGCTATAACCGCAAGTTCCATGCGGAAATCTATGTTTGCGCCCATAACCGCTATCTGCTGACGCCGCTGCGCGCGCTGTGGTCGCAAATGGCGCTGGTCACCCGGCAGACCCGCCGGTCCCAGGGCCGGAGCGACGAGGCGCGGCGCGAGCACGAGGCGATCGTGGCCGCGATCGTCGCCCGCGATCCCGTGGCCGCCGAGGCGGCCGCGCGCCAGCACATCAAGGCGGCGCAGCAGGCGCTGCTGACCGACTGGATCGAGGGGCGGCCGTGACCGTGGCGGATTTCGCCGACACGCTGACGGTCGGCGGCAAGCCCTGGCGCCTCGTCAGCCTGGCCAAGGTCGCGGCGGCGATGCCTGGCTTCACCCACCTGCCCGTCTCGCTGAAGCTGCTGGCGGAGAATGTCGCGCGTCATGAGCCGGCCCTGCTGCCCGCGTTCGGACGCTGGCTCGCCGGGGCCACCGACAGCGATCTGGAGATCCCGTTCCGACCGGCGCGGGTGCTGATGCACGACACGACCTGCCTGCCGGCCCTGGCCGACCTGGGCGCGATGCGCGACGCCATGCAGGCGCAGGGCGGCGATCCGGCCCTGGTCAATCCGCTGATCCCGGTAACCCTGGTCATCGACCATTCGGTCGCGGTCGACCGGTTCGGCACGGCCGACGCCGCCGCCCACAACCTCGCCCGCGATTTCGAGCGCAATGGCGAGCGCTATGCCTTCGTGCGCTGGGGCCAGGAAAACCTGCGCAATTTCCAGGTCGTGTCGCCCGGCAACGGCATCTGCCACCAGATCAACCTGGAAACATTGGCGAGTGTGGTGCGGAGCGAAACCGACCACGAGGGCGCGCCGTCGCTGGTGCCCGACACCCTGGTCGGCACCGACAGCCATACGCCGATGATCAATGCGCTGGGCGTCTTGGGCTGGGGCGTCGGCGGCATCGAGGGCCAGGCGGCGGCGCTGGGCGAGCCGCTGGGCCTGCAACTGCCGCAGGTGGTCGGCATCCGCACCACCGGACGTCTGCGGCCGGGCATCACTGCGACCGACCTGGTGCTGTCGGTCACCGAACTGCTGCGCCGGGTCGGCGTGGTCGACAGGTTCGTCGAATTCTTCGGCGACGGGCTCGATCACCTGAGCCTCGCCGACCGGGCGACCGTCGCGAACATGGCGCCGGAATATGGCGCCACCATCGCCTATTTTCCGGTCGACGCCGTGACGATCCGGTTCCTGCGCACGACCGGCCGGTCGGCGGAGCAGGTCGAGATCGTCGAGGCCTATGCCAAGGCGCAGGGCCTGTGGCGCGATCCCGCCGCCGACATCGCGTTTTCCAGCATCGTCGACCTCGATCTCGACATGATCGAGACCAGCCTCGCCGGCCCGCGCCGGCCGGACCAGCGCGTGGCCCTTGCCGCCGTGCCGGCGAGTTTCGCAGACGTGCTGGCTGAGCAGGGTCGCCTGCCGCCGCAATCCCCGGAGACCGCCGTCGCCGACGGCGCCGTGCTGATCGCGGCCATCACCAGCTGCACGAACACGTCCAATCCGCGGCTGATGATCCAGGCCGGCCTGCTGGCGCGGCGCGCCCGGCAGCTGGGCCTGCGCATACCGGCCTGGGTGCGGACCTCACTGTCGCCCGGATCCCGCGCGGTCGCGGACTATCTGGCCGATGCCGGTTTGCAGGCCGATTTCGACGCGTTGGGTTTCCAGATCGCCGGCTTCGGCTGCATGACCTGCATCGGCAATTCCGGTGAGTTGGACCCCGCCATCCGTGGGATGGTCCGGGACGGGCTGGTCGGCACCGCTGTCGTGTCCGGCAATCGCAATTTCGAAGGCCGGATCAACCCGCATATTCAGGCGGCGTATCTCGCGTCGCCGGGCCTGGTCGTCGTCTATGCGCTCGCCGGCACCGTGGTGCGCGACCTGCGGACCGAGCCGGTCGGCTGGAACGAGGCCGGCCGCCCGATCACGCTTGCCGAGCTATGGCCGGAGGATGCCGAGGTCGACGCCATTCTGGCCCGGGTGGTCGAGCCGGCCTATGCGCGGCGGATGGCCGTCGGCCTCGGCGACGATCCGGCCTGGTCGCGCATCGCGTCCAGAAGCGGCGTCACCTTTCCCTGGGATGCGGCATCGACCTACATCCGCCGGCCGCCCTATTTCGACCATGTGCGCCCGGTGACGGACGAGATCCGGGGCGCGCGGATGCTGCTGCTGCTCGGCGACCATGTCACGACCGACCATATCTCGCCGGCCGGCGCCATTCCGCCGGACAGTCTCGCCGGGCGCTACCTGACGGCCGAGGGCGTACCGGTCGCCGCGTTCAATCAATATTCAACCCGGCGCAGCAATCACGAAGTTCTGCTGCGCGGGCTGTTCAGCAATCCGAAGCTGGCCAACGCGCTGTTGCCGGCCGATGCGCGGCTGCCGGGCGGCCGGACGATCCATCTGCCGAGCGGCGAGACGATGGCGGTCTATGACGCAGCGCTGCGCTATCAGGGCGAAGGCACGCCGCTCGTCATCGTCGCCGGCCGGGAATATGGCGCCGGATCCAGCCGCGACTGGGGCGCCAAGGGGCCCTCGCTGCTCGGCGTGCGCGCGATCATCGCCGAGAGCTTCGAGCGGATCCACCGCAAGAACCTGGTCGGCATGGGCGTGCTGCCGCTGGAATTTCCAGCCGGCGTCACCCGGACGACGCTCAGGCTCGACGGCTCGGAAATGCTCGACCTGGTGCGCGACGGCCGCGACATGGTGCTGACCGTCCGGCGCACCGGCGGCAGCGACGCGCGGGTCGTCCTGCGCCTGCGCGTCGATACCCAGGTCGAGGAAGCCTATCTGCGCGCGGGCGGCATCCTGCCCTACGTACTCGGCCGTCTCGCGGCCGCCTGAACCAGCGAAGGAACAAAGCCCATGCGACTGCTCGTATTGCCCGGCGACGGGATCGGTCCCGAGATCACGTCCGCCACCCAGGCCGTGTTGCGCGCAGCCTCGAAGCGGTTCGACCTCGGCCTGGAAATGGACGAGCACGACGTCGGCCACGCCAGCCTGCGCCAGCACGGCACCACGGTGCGGCCCGAGTTGCTCGACCTGGCCCGGACCGCCGATGGCGTCATGCTGGGGCCGACCGCGACCTTCGATTTCAAGGACGAGGCGAAGGGCCAGATCAACCCGTCGAAATTCTTCCGCAAAGAACTGGACCTGTTCGCCAACGTCCGACCGGCGCGGACCTATCCGGGCATGAAATCGCCGGTCGAGGATTTCGACTTGGTCGTGGTCCGTGAGAATACCGAAGGCTTCTATGCCGACCGCAATATGGAGCAGGGCAACGGCGAGATCCTGGTGACACCCGACGTGGTCATCTCGCTGCGCCGCATCACCCGGCAATGCTGCGAACGCATCGCCGAGGCCGCCTGCGCCCTGGCCGCCCGCCGCCGCAAGCGCCTGACCGTCGTGCACAAGGCGAACGTGCTGAAGATCGGCGACGGCATGTTCCTCGACATCTGCCGCGCCACGGTCGCCCGCTATCCCGGCATCGAGATGGACGCGGTCATCGTCGATGCGATGATGGCCCATGTCGTGCGCCATCCGAGCCGCTACGACGTGATCGTCACCACCAACATGTTCGGCGATATCCTGTCGGACCTGACGGCGGAACTGTCGGGCAGCCTCGGCCTCGGCGGCTCGCTCAATGCCGGTGCGACCCATGCCATGGCCCAGGCGGCGCACGGTTCGGCACCCGACATCGCCGGGCAGGACGTCGCCAATCCATTCTCGCTCATCCTGTCCGCCGTCCTGCTCCTCGACTGGCATGGCGAGCGTCACCAGGCCGCCCGGTTCGGCGAGGCCGCGCGCGCGATCGAGACCGGCATTACCCAGGCGATCGCCGCCGGCAAGGCGACCCGAGACGTTGGCGGCACGCTCGGCACCGCCGCTGTGGGCGAGGCACTCGCGGCCCTGATAGCCAACTGAAGCAAAAAGACGAATGACAGGGAGGACGTCGATGGCGACCACCAACTACGTCGACCGACCGGAGAGCGGCGCCGCCGTGAGTGCGGCGGACGAGAAGCGCCTCTTCGCCCGGATCGCGTGGCGCGTGCTGCCGCTGCTGACCATCGCCTACATCATCAATTTCATCGATCGCACCAACGTCGGCTTCGCCGCGCTCACGATGAACAAGGAGATCGGCCTGACGGCGACGCAGTTCGGTTACGGCGCCGGCGTGCTGTTCATCGGCTATTGCCTGTTCGAGGTACCCAGCAACGTGGCGCTCTATCGCCTGGGCGCCCGGATCTGGCTCGCCCGCATCCTGATCAGCTGGGGCCTGATCTCGATGGCGACGGTCTTCGTCACCGGACCCTGGAGCTTCTACCTGCTGCGCTTTCTACTGGGCGCTGCCGAGGCGGGGTTCTTTCCGGGCGCGGCATTCTATTTGACACTCTGGTTCCCGCGGGAATATCGCGCACGCATCTATGCCTGGTTCCTGGTCGCCATCCCGGCGTCCTCGGTCATCGGCGGCCCCTTGTCCGGCGCATTGCTCGAGCTCGACGGCTGGCTGGGCCTCGCCGGCTGGAAATGGCTGTTCCTGGCCGAAGGCCTGCCCGCGGTCGCCATGGGCGTGCTGCTGCTGGTGCTGATGGTCGACACGCCGCAGAAGGCCAAGTTCCTCAACGCAGCCGAGCGGGAGTTCATCGTCCGGCGCCTGGCCGCAGAGCCCAAGGAGCGCGAGCGGCGCAACCTGTGGGAAAGCCTGCGGGACGGGCGCGTGCTGACGCTTGCCCTGGTCCAGTTCACCTATACGGTCGGCGCCTACGGCGTCGCCATCTTCCTGCCGCTGATCCTGAAGGAGCAGCATTTCACCAACGTGGTCGTCGGCTGGCTGACCGCGCTGGCGAACCTCTTCGCCTGCATCATCATGATCGTCTGGGCCGGCTTCATCGATCGCCGCGGCAAGGCGGTGTTCAACCTGGCGATCACCTGCCTCGTCTCGGGCCTGGGCCTGGTGCTGGCGATTACCGTGCATTCCTTCATCCCGGCCTTCATCGGGCTCACCATCGCCGTCGTGGGCACCAGCACGGCTCGTGCGGTGCTATGGACGATCCCGACCCGGTTCCTGACCGGCCTCGCCGCCGCCGGCGGCCTGGCGCTGATCAACTCGGTCGGCATCGTCGGCGGCTTCGTCGGCCCGTCGATCATGGGCGTGATGAAGGACCTGTCCGGCTCGTTCGACAGCGGGCTCATCGCCATGGCCGGTTTCCTGTTCGTGGCGACCGTGCTGGCGCTCTCTACCAAGCGCTACATCGCGCGGGAGTGAGCGTCCTATCGTTGCGGCGTACAGGCCTGGTGGGCGCAAAACGCAGCGACCAGCGCCCGCGTGTAGGTCTCGCGGCCGACGCTGTTCGCGTGGTATCGGCCGTCGAACATCTGGTCCATCGGCAGCAGGAATGCGTCGACCTCGCCCAGCATGGGTATGCCGATGTCCGCCAAGGTCGCGGACAGGTCCTTGAAGAACCGGGCATAGCCCGGATCGGTGCCAAGGACCGGGTTTCGGTACATCGGCGGCCAGATCGCGACGATCTCGATCCCGCGGGCACGGCTGCGGTCGGCAAAGGCCTTGATGATCGCAATCGCGTCGGGATTGACCGGGTCCGGCGGGGACAGGGTCAAGGCCCGCGCCGACGGCGGCGGCATGCTGCCCGCCTGGTTGTCCAGGTAGTCTCCCGACGGCGTCAGGGCCAGGGTGAACCCGCCCGCGGCCGGCGGCTGGCCCAGCACGCGCTTGATCGAACTCTTCACCGACGCCAGCATGTTGTAGCCCAGCACGAAGCTTGGCCACTCGGTGACCGGCTGCGCGAAGATGTAGTGCCGGTCGAAGAACGGCGCGTAATTCACCAGGGTCGTGGTCGGTTCGACCGGCGAGACATATTGCTGATACTCCAGGGCGAGAATCACCACGTCATGCGGCCGGAGGTTTTCTTCGAGACGATCGAGCAGATATTTCAGGCCGAGCCCCGCATGGGTGCCGAAGTTGATCGCTTGCGTGCCGGTCGCTGCGGAAATCATGGCGGAGTCGACACCCAGCAGCCCGCTGGAACCCGACCCCACGAGAATGCGTGGGCCCGCGACGGCGGCAGCCGCCCTCTCCTTGGCCAGGTATAATCCCTGGACCCAGTCGGATTCGCTGTTGGCCTTCAGGCCGAGCATCGGTGCGGCGGCGACGAGGCCGAGCACCGCGAGGCAAGAGATCATGGCCCGGGTCAGAAAGCGCATTGCGGCCTCAGAACTGGAAATAGAGGAACTGGCTCTTCTGCGCGCCGGCCATGATGACCAGGCAAGCCGCCGCGCCGACCCCGATCGCAACGGCCCAGAAGCCGTTGGCGGACCAGCTCCCGCGCGCAACCGGCGCCATCTCGTCGAGCATCGGGCGTTGTCTGGCCATGATCTGCGCCACGTTCGGGGCGAACAGGACGACGGCCCCCAGTATGATGGCCGAAGTCAGGAAATTGCCATCGAAGGCGGTCGGCGCATCCGCCAGCAGCGGCACGCCGAATTTCCGGGCGAGCGGTACGGCTTTGGTGAGAAAAGCGGGCACGGCGATACCGTTCAGGAACACCATGCCCCGCAGCACAGCGAAGGCATCGGCGAGCGAGGCCGCTCGGAAGAACACCCATCCGACGATGACGAAGAGCAGCGTCGATCCTGTCGACAGGATGCGCGGCAAACGCGCCGTCCGTGCGCCAGGCTTTGCCGGAAATACTTCGCGCCACGCGTGGTTGATCGCCAATCCGGCTCCGTGGAACGCGCCCCATAAGATGAAAGTGAACCCGGCCCCATGCCAAAGCCCGCCCAGCAGCATGGTCACGAACAGGTTGAGATAACGGCGTGCCTTGCCCCGCCGTCCGCCGCCCAGGGGAATGTAGAGATAGTCCCTGAGGAACCGGGACAGTGTCATGTGCCAGCGGCGCCAGAATTCGATCAGCGAATCCGCTTTGTACGGCGAGTTGAAATTCAGCGGCAGCTTGATGTTGAACAGGATGCTGATGCCGATGGCCATGTCGCAATAGCCGGAGAAATCGAAATATATCTGGAAAGTATAGGCGATCGCGGCGGCCCAGGAATCGAAAAAATCCGGCCGCTGACCAGAAGAGATCGAATCGAAGACGACGTTCGCGTAGGAGGAAATCGAGTCCGCGATCACGACTTTCTTGAAAAGTCCGATCACGAAGACGGTAACGCCCACGTTGATATGATCCCTGCTGGGCCTGACGGAGGCTCCTGAACGGAACTGCGGCATCATTTCGGCGTGATGCAAGATCGGTCCCGCAATCAAATGCGGGAAATACGTCACGAAGAGGAAATAGGATAGGAAGTCAGGCTCGTCCGCCTTTCTCTTGTACGAGTCCACCAGATAGGCGATCTGCGTGAACGTGAAAAATGAAATTCCGATCGGCAGCCGAATCGGATTGTCGAACAGATGGACGCCGAAATAGCTCAGCGCGGAATGTTCGAAGAAATTCGCGTATTTATAATATGCCAGCACCGTCAAGTTGGTGGCAATCGCCAAGGCGGTAAACCGCCCCCGCCATGGTCCTCGGGATTTTGCGATCAGCAGGCCCATGACATAGTTGAACACCACGGATGCGACGAGGATGGGCGCGTCGCCCGGATGCCACCAGGCATAGAAGAACAGTGAAGCCGCAACGAGCCATGCGACGGCGTATCGTCGCGAACGCTTTCCAAGTAGAAAATAGCCGACCAGGACGACAGGTAAGAAGGCAAAGATAAATTCAGCCGAATTGAATAGCATAAACTCTTTCCCAGATGCCCTGAGCAGATCGAGTAAAAACCGGAAAAAATCTCGAGAGGCTTCTTTTCCTTTGCGGAAACGGCCTATGCCAAATCCGAATATGCCGCCGCGAAATCGGAACGTCTCCGACCCGGGCGGGATCGCGCGAAGATATTCGAGCGCGCTTTGTCTTTGCAAGCTCGCGTCGAGGCCGATGCGGAAAGCCCATGGGGCGCCCGTGCCCTCCCGAATTCATCCCGCCGAGCGGTTCACGGCGCTTGCGGGCATCGCCGGCGTCAGCCCTCATGTCCTTTCGAGCCTGACCGGCCTTTCCTCCGGAGGATGACGATGCCTGACCAGATGACCCTGCAGGAACGGCGCGACGGCGCGACCGTCGTGCTGACGATCGACAATCCGGCGCGGCGCAACGCGCTCAGCATGCCGATCCGCGTGGCCATGGTCGAGGCGCTGGAGCGGATCGAGGGCGACCGCTCGGTGCGCGCCATCGTGCTGACCGGCGCCGGGACCGTGTTCAGTTCCGGCGGCGACATCAGCGGCATGGATGCGGCCGATCTCGCAGCCGGCCGCGAGCGGTTTCGCCTGACCCATCGGTTGGTCCGGCTGATGATCAAGAGCGCCAAGCCGATCATCGCCGCGGTCGAAGGCTGGTGCGCCGGCGGTGCCGTCGGGCTGGCGCTCGCCGGCGATACGGTCGTGGCCTCAGCAGATGCCCGTTTCGTCATGTCGTTCGGCAAGATCGGCCTCGTTCCCGACTTCGGCTGCCTGCACACCTTGCCGCTGCGCATCGGCCAGGGTCGCGCGCGGCAGATGATGTTGTATGGCGAGCCGATCGGTGCGGCCGAGGCCCTGCAGATCGGGCTGATCGACCAGATGGTGCCGCCGGGCACGGCGCTGGCGGCCGCCATCGAACGGTCCCGCCTGTTCGATGCGACAGCGCCGCTGCCGGTCGCGCTGACCAAGCAATATCTCGCCAACGGCCTGGACGCGGCGCTCGACTGGGAACGGGATGCGCAATCCACCCTGTTCCTGACGTCCGACCATGCCGAAGGCAAGTCGGCATTCCTCGAGAAGCGTCCGCCGACATTCGAAGGCAGATGACGTCGGAAAATCCTTGAGGGAGGAGCCACAGACATGAGCGACGTTCGCATCACCACCGACGGCCATGTCGGCATCGCGGAGATCTGCCGCGGACCGAACAATTATTTCGATGTCGATCTGATCCGTGAACTGGCCTCGGCGTTCGAAGCGTTCGATGCCGACCCGGCGATCCGCAGCATCCTGCTGGTGTCGGAAGGCCGGAATTTCTGTGCAGGCGCCGACTTCACCTCGCCTGCCAGCGCCGTGGTCGGCAGCGAGCGCGAAGGCGGGCACCTCTATCAGCACGCGGCGCGGCTGTTCCGGTGCGAGACGCCGGTCGTGGCCGCGGTCCAGGGCGCGGCCGTGGGCGGCGGGCTGGGCTTGTCACTGGTCGCCGATTTCCGGGTCGCCGCGGCCGACTCCCGTTTCACAGCCAACTTCAACCGCCTGGGCTTCCATCCCGGCTTCGGGCTCAGCGTCACCCTGCCGCGCGTGATCGGCGTGCAGAAAGCCGCCCTGCTGTTCTATACCGGCCGCAGGATCGGCGGCGAGGAAGCGCACGCGATCGGCCTGGTCGACGTGCTGCAACCCACGGCAGGGCTGCGCGCGGCGGCGCTGGCGCTCGCCACCGAGATCGCCCAATCCGCACCGATCGCCGTGGCGTCGACCCGGCGCACCCTGCGCCGGGGCCTTGCAGACGCAGTCGCCGCGATCACCGATCACGAATTGGCCGAGCAGCAGCAGCATTTCGAGACGGCGGATTTCAAGGAAGGCGTCAAGGCGATGGCCGAGCGGCGGCTACCGGTATTCGCGCGGCGATGACGTCGAACGCTTCGGCCTATTTCAGGATCAATCGCCTGCCCCGGATGCGTGCAAAATAGTTCGACCGCTCCCGTCATCAGGCCGTACGGTGTAACGACGCGCGACACGCCCCGACCTTGGCCTGTTCAGGCACGTAGATTGCTAGGTTCCAACCGATCATCACGGTGAGGAAGCCACACCATGAAGCGTCGTTCATTCTTGACCACCGCCGCCGCTGCCGGCGTGACCCTTGCCGCACCCCGCCTCAGCCTCGCGCAGAATACGCGGGTGTTGAAATTCGTGCCCCAGGCCAACCTGTCCTCGATGGATGCGGTCGCCGGCACTCAGTATGTCGTGCGCAATGCCGCGATGATGGTGTGGGACACGCTCTACGGCGTGGACAGCACGATCACGCCCAAGCCGCAGATGTGCGAGGGGCACGAGGTCAACGCCGACTTCACGGTCTGGACGTTCAAGCTGCGCGACGGGCTGAAATGGCATGACGGCGAGAAGGTGACGACGCGCGACGTGCTCGCCAGCCTGCAGCGCTGGATGGTGCGCGACACCATGGGCCAGCGCATCAAGGCCTCGCTCGACGCGCTGGAGGCGGTCGACGACCGCACGTTCCGCTTCCGCCTGAACAAGCCCTTTTCCAAGATGCTGTTCGCGCTGGGCAAGTCGAACGCGCCGATGTGCCTGATCATGCCCGAACGCATCGCCAAGACCGATCCGTTCCAGCTGATCAAGGAATATGTCGGCTCCGGCCCGATGAAGTTCAAGGCCGACGAATGGGTGCCCGGCGCCCGCGCGGTGTTCGAGCGCTTCGACGGCTATTCGGTCCGCCAGGAGCCCGCGTCCTGGAGCGCCGGCGGCAAGAAGATGAACTTCGACCGCATCGAATGGATCATCCTGCCCGACAGCGCCACCGCGAGTGCGGCGTTGCAGAACGGCGAAGTGGACTGGTGGGAGAACCCGATTTCCGACGTGGTGCCCCTGCTGAAGCGCAGCGCCAACATCAAGGTCGATATCGGCGATCCGCTGGGCAACATCGGCACCTTGCGGATGAACCACCTGAACCCGCCGTTCGACAAGGTGGCGGTCCGGCGCGCGCTGCTGATGGCGCTGTCGCAGACCGACTACATGCAGGCCGTGGCCGGTGAAGACCAGGCGCTATGGAAGATCTGCCCCGGCTTCTTCACACCGGGCACTTCGCTCTATACCGAGGCCGGCGGCGATTTGCTGAAGGGCCCGCGCGACATCGAGGGCGCCAAGCGCGCACTGAAGGAAGCCGGCTACAACGGCGAGCGCATCGAGCTGCTGGTGCCGGTCGACGTGCCGATCACCAAGGCCGAAGGCGACGTCACGGCCGATTTCCTGCAGAAGATCGGCATGGACGTCAATTACGTCGCCGCCGACTGGGGCACCGTGGGCACTCGCCGCGCCAAGAAGGATCCGGTCGACAAGGGCGGCTGGAACATCTTCCACTCCTGGCATGCCGGCGCCGACTGCATCAACCCCGCGCCCTATACGGCGCTCGATGCAAGCGGCGACGGCGCCTGGTTCGGCTGGCCGAAATCGGATGCGGTTCAGAAGGGCATTGCCGACTGGTACGCTGCGCCCGACCTCGCGAGCGAGAAGGCCGCCGCCGACGCGATCAACAAGGCCTCGTTCGAGAACGTGACCTACATCCCGACCGGGTTCTTCCTGCAGTACACCGCGTGGCGCAAGAACGTCTCCGGCATCGTCAAAGCACCCTTCCCGGTGTTCTGGGGGGTGGAAAAGGCTTAAACGCCCCCATGCTCGCCTATATCCTGCGGCGCGTGCTCGCCACCATCCCCATCATGGCGGTGGTCGGCCTGTTCGTATTCTCGCTCCTGTACCTGGCCCCCGGCGACCCGGCCTCGATCATCGCCGGGGACCAGGCCTCGCCCGCCGACATCGAGCGCATCCGCGTGGCGCTCGGTCTCGACCGGCCGTTCCTGATCCGGTTCGGCGCCTGGGTATGGGACGTGCTGCGCGGCGACCTGGGCACGTCGATCTTCACCAACATGCCGGTGACCACGATGATCGGCCAGCGCATCCAGCCGACCCTGTCGCTGATGGCGATCACCCTGGTCCTGTCGCTCGTCACCGCCATTCCGCTGGGCGTGGTGGCGGCCTGGAAGCAGGGTTCGTCGATCGACCGCTTCTGCATGATCATCTCGACCGCCGGCTTCTCGGTCCCGGTCTATGTGATCGGCTATGTGCTGGCCTATGTCTTCGCGCTGGACGGGTTCGAACTGGGCATCGGTTTCTTCCCGGTGCAGGGCTACACGCCGATCCAGGACGGCATCCGGCCCTGGTTCATGAACCTGGTGCTGCCCTCGATCGCGCTGGGCATGGTCTATATGGCGCTGATCGCCCGCATCACGCGCGCGACCATGCTCGAGGTGTTGAGCCAGGAATACGTGCGCACCGCCCGCGCCAAGGGGGCAAACCAGGGCTCCATCCTGTTCGTGCATGCACTGAAGAACGCGGCCGTGCCGATCGTGACCGTCGTCGGCATCGGCTTCGCCAGCCTGATCGGCGGCGCCGTGGTGACGGAGAGCGTCTTCGCCATCCCCGGCCTCGGCCGGCTGACCGTGGATGCCATCACGCGGCGCGACTACCCGATCATCCAGGGCATCGTGCTGATGTTCAGCTTCGTCTATGTGCTGGTCAACCTCGGCGTCGACCTGCTCTACACCCTGTTCGACCCGAGGATCCGCTATTGAGGTTGCCGGTCGATCCCCAATATCTGGCAGCCCCTGCCCTGCCGGACGTCTTGCCGCCCCGCAAGGTGCGCGGCCGCACCATGCTGTTCGTCTATCGCCATCCGGCCATCGCGATCGGCGGGGTCCTGCTGGGCCTGATCGTGCTGGTGGCGGTATTGGCACCCTATCTGTTCACCGTCGATCCTACGGCGCTGGCGCCGGCCAAACGCACGCGGGCGCCCTCGGCACTCTATTGGTTCGGCACCGACATGCTGGGCCGCGACATCTATTCCCGGGTCGTCTATGGCGCGCGCGTCTCGCTGCTGGTCGGTTTCGCCGTATCCGCCGTCTCGTCGGTCGCCGGCATAGCGATCGGGCTCAGCGCCGGCTTCATCCGCCCGGTCGATACGGTGGTGATGCGGGTCATGGACGGGCTGATGTCGATCCCCTCGATCTTGCTCGCCATCGCCTTCATGGCGCTGCTCGGCGCCTCGGTACCGAACGTGGTGATCACCGTGTCGATCGCCGAGATCCCGCGCGTTTCCCGCCTGGTGCGCGGCGTTGTGCTTTCCTTGCGCGAACAGCCCTATGTCGAGGCAGCGATTGCCTCCGGAACCAGCATTCCGAAAATCATCTGGCGGCATATCCTGCCCAATACCCTGGCGCCGATCATCGTGCAGGCGACCTTCGTCTGCGCCTCGGCGATGCTGACCGAGGCGACCTTGTCCTTCATCGGCGCCGGCACGCCGCCCAACATCCCGTCCTGGGGCAACATCATGTCCGAGGGCCGCACCCTGTGGCAGGTCAAGCCGTTCATCGTGTTCTTCCCCGCGATGTTCCTGTCGATCACGGTGCTGGCGGTCAACATGCTGGGCGACGGGCTGCGCGACGCGCTCGACCCGCGCCTCGCCAAGCGGATCTGAGCCATGGCCGATGCGCTGCTCCAGATCGAAGGCCTGCAGACCCATTTCGGCATGATCGACGGCGTGGTGCGGGCGGTCGAGGGCCTGTCCTTCACCATCAATGCCGGCGAGACGGTGGCCATCGTCGGTGAATCCGGCTGCGGCAAGTCCGTCACCTCCATGTCGATCCTGCGGCTGGTACCGACCCCGCCCGGCAAGATCGCCGGGCGGATCCTGTTCCAGGGCCGCGACCTGCTGGCCTGTTCCGATGCCGAGATGCGCGCCATCCGCGGCAAGGACATCAGCATGATCTTTCAGGAGCCGATGACCAGCCTCAACCCGGTGCTGACCATCGGCCGCCAGATCGGCGAGAGCCTGCGCCTGCACGAGGGGCTGTCGGCGCGGGATGCCGAGCGGCGCGCCGTCGAGATCCTGACCCTGGTCGGCATTCCGGCACCGGCACGGCGGGTGAAGGAATATCCGCACCAGCTGTCCGGCGGCATGCGCCAGCGGGTGATGATCGCCATGGCGCTCGCGTGCAATCCGAAGCTGCTGATCGCCGACGAGCCGACCACGGCGCTCGACGTCACGATCCAGGCGCAGATCCTGGACCTGATGCGCGACCTGCAGCGCCGGCTGGGATCGGCCATCATGCTGATCACCCACGACCTGGGCGTGGTCGCCGAAATGGCCGAGCGGGTCGTGGTGATGTACGCCGGCCGCAAGGTCGAGGAGGGCAGCGTGCGCGACATCTTCGCCCGCCCGCTGCATCCCTATACCCGCGGCCTGCTGGGCGCCGTGCCCAAGCTCGGCTCGTCGCTGGAAAGCAATACGCGCAGCCGGTTGACCGAAATTCCCGGCCAGGTACCGTCGCTGCGCGTGCCGATCGTCGGCTGCCCGTTCGCATCCCGCTGCCCCTCGGTCACCGACATCTGCCGCAGCATGGCCCCGGCCGTCGAGGAGAAGCGCGCCGGCCATCTCGTCGCCTGCCACCATGCCCTTCGGGAGCTTGCGGCATGACCGAGCGGCCGCTGCTGGAAGTTCATGCGCTGAAGAAGCATTTTCCGCTCAAGGCGGGATTTTTCGGCGGGCGCAGGAACGTCGTCCATGCGCTGGACGACGTCAGCTTCGATCTCGCGCGCGGCGAGACCCTGTCGGTCGTGGGTGAGTCCGGCTGCGGCAAATCCACCCTCGGCAAGACCATCCTGCGCCTGCTGGAGCCGACCGACGGGGCGGTCATGCTCGACGGCCAGCGGGTCGACAACGTCCCTCGCTCCCGGCTCGGCGATTTCCGCCGTCGGGTCCAGGTGGTGTTCCAGGACCCGTTCAGCAGCCTCAACCCGCGCCAGCGGGTGCGCGACATCATCGCCGAACCCATCGTCAATTTCGGCCTCGCCCATGGGTCCGAGTTGGAGGATCGCGTCGCGGCCTTGATGGACAAAGTGCGCCTGCCGCGCGATGCCATGCGACGCTTCCCCCATGAATTCTCTGGCGGCCAGCGCCAGCGCATCGGCATCGCGCGCGCGCTGGCCCCGGGCTCCGACCTGATCATCTGCGACGAGGCGGTCTCGGCCCTCGACGTGTCGGTGAAGGCGCAGATCGTCAACCTGCTGGCCGACCTGCAGGACGAGCTGGGCGTGGCCCTGCTGTTCATCAGCCACGACCTGGCGATCGTCGAGCACCTGACCCATCGCGTCGCCGTGATGTACCTGGGCAAGATCGTCGAGCTGGCGGACCGGCGCACCCTGTTCGCCACGCCGCATCATCCCTATACGCGCGCCTTGCTGTCGGCCGTGCCGGTGCCGGACCCGACGGTGGCGCGCAACCGCATCATCCTCAAGGGCGACGTGCCGAGCCCGATCAATCCGCCCGACGGCTGCCGCTTCCAGTCGCGCTGCCCCTATGTGTTCGACCGCTGCCGCAGCGAGGAGCCGCTGCTGCGGCCGACGACGGAGCCGGGCCAGACGTCGGCCTGCCATCTCGACGCCGTGCCTGCCTGATCCCGAGGAAGACCCGCCATGACGGCATCGCCGATCCGCATCGCCGTGCTCAAGTTCTCGCACGAGACCGTCACCTTCCTGCCCTACGACACCACGGTCGCCGACTTCACGTTCGAAGGCTCGCCGGCCCGGGGCGAGGCGTTGCTCGGTGCCGAGGGACGGTCGTACCTGGGCGGCTTCGTCAAGGTCGCGCACGAGTTCGACGGGGTCGAGCTGGTCGGCATCACCTCGCCGCTCGAGGCGAAGACCGGGTCGGGCTCCGGCTGGCTGACCCATGAGACCTACGAGCACTTCGTCGGCACCATGATCGCCGAGATCGCGGCGGCCGCCCCGTTCGACGGGGTCTACCTGTCGCTGCACGGCGCCATGGCGGTGCGCGGCGTGGCGCGGCCGGAAGCGGAACTGGCCCGGCGCGTGCGCGAGGTGGTCGGACCCAAGGCATTCATCGCCGCGACCTTCGATCCCCATGGCAACGAGGATGCGGAATTCCTGCGCCACGCCGACCTGGCGTTCACCGTGAAATACTTCCCGCATTACGACGACCGCCTGCAGGGCGAGCGTGCGGCGCGCATGCTGGTGCGGGCCATCCGCGGCGATTATGTGCCGGCCGCCGTGACGGTGAAGGTGCCGATCATCTCGCCGACCGTGCTGCAATGGACCGGGGCCTCACCCTGGATGGACCTGGTGCAGCGCGCCCTCACCTGGGAAGCGCGCGAGCCCGACGTCACCGTGAATTTCTTCTTCGGCTTCCCCTGGGCCGACGTACCCGACGTCGGCATGACGTTCCAGGTGACGACCAACGGCAGGCCCGAGCTGGCGCGCAGGATCGCCCGCGATATGGCCCAGACCGCGTGGCGCCAGCGGGAAGCGCTGCTGAACACGACGAAGATCCACCTCATCAAGGATGGCGTGGCCCTGGCGCGGCAGGCCGTGACCGAGGGCCGGACGCCTGTCGTGCTGGCCGACCATAGCGACCGTTCCGGCTATGCCACCTGGTTGCTGCGCGAGATCATCGACGGGGATCTGGCCAAGGTGCTGGTCGCCACGGTGACCGATGCCCAGGCGATCGACGCGCTGCTGGACGACGGCATGAAGGCGGGCGATGCGTTCGACCGGGAAATCGGCGGCCTGGCCGACCCGTCGGCCGGCCAGCCGGTGCGCGTCCAGGGCACCGTGCTCCGCGTGACCAAGGGGCTGGGCCAGAACGACGGCGACCGCTGGGTCCAGGTCGGGTTCGGCCGTGGCAACGTGCTGGTGATCAGCCGCTATCTGACCCAGGTCATCGAAACCACGTCGCTGGTCGAGGCGGGGCTGGATCCCGGCGCGTTCGACGTGATCGCGCTCAAGTCCCGGGTGCATTTCCGGCGCGGCTTCGACGATACCGGCTTTGCCCGGACCATCCTGCTGGTCGAGCCGGACCAGCCGTTCCTCGGCACCGTGCGCCTGGAAGGGCTCGTGTACGAAACCGTCGATCTGGCCGCCTATTATCCCTACGGCACCCCGGCCTTCGACCCGGACGACATCTGAAACACAGAGGAGTTCCCGACCATGCGCAAGGTCACCGTCGCCGGCGCCCAGCTGGGCCCGATCCAAAGGGACGAACCGCGCGCCGAAGTCGTCACCCGTATGCTGATCCTGATGGACGAGGCCAAACAGGCCGGTGCCGACCTGATCGTCTTTCCCGAGCTGGCGCTGACCACGTTCTTCCCGCGCTGGTACATGGAAGATTCGGCCGAGATTGACAGCTGGTTCGAGCGCGAGATGCCGAACGCGGTGACGCGTCCGCTGTTCGAGCGTGCGGCCCGCCATGGCATGGGCATGTATCTGGGCTATGCCGAGCTGACGCCGGACGGGCATCATTTCAACAGTTCGATCATCGCCGACCGGACCGGCGCCATCGTCGGCATGTACCGCAAGGTCCACCTGCCCGGCCATGCCGAGTTCGATCCGGAGCGCGCGTTCCAGCACCTGGAGAAGCGCTATTTCGAACCGGGCGACCTGGGCTTTCCGGTATGGCGGACGATGGACGGCATCTTCGGCATGTGCATCTGCAACGACCGCCGCTGGCCCGAGACCTATCGCGTCATGGGCCTGCAAGGCGTCGAGATGGTGCTGCTCGGTTACAACACGCCGTCGGTCAACTCGCAGAACAGTGCCGAGGGGCCGGAACGGCGGCTGTTCCATAACCGGCTGTCGGTCCAGGCCGGCGCCTACCAGAATTCGACCTGGGTCGTCGCCGTCGCCAAGGCCGGCATCGAGGATGGCTTCCCCATGATCGGCGGCAGCCTGATCGTCAATCCAGAAGGCCGGATCATGGTCGAGGCAAAGACCGAGGCCGACGAATTGATCGTCCATGCCTGCGACCTCGATGCGACCTTGTTCGGCAAACGGACGATCTTCGACTTCGCGCGCCATCGCCGCATCGAGCATTATGGGCTGATCTGTTCGCAGACCGGGGCGATCCCGCCGGCACCCTGACCGGCCGCCCCGTCGCTTTGCAAGTCCCGACCCGAGGTGCCCCATGACCGATACGATACCCGACCATTACGACCTGCTCGTTCGCGGCGGGACGGTGATCGACGGCACGCGCAGCCCCCGCTTCGGCGCCGACGTCGGCGTCCGCGACGGCCGGATCGTCGCGATCGGCGACCTTTCGGCCGGCACCGCCGCGCGCACGATCGAGGCTGCGGGCAGGATCGTGGCGCCGGGCTTCATCGACTCCCATACCCATGACGACGGGGCGGTGCTGGCCGATCCGCAGATGATCTGCAAGATCTCCCAGGGCGTCACCACGGTGGTGACCGGGAATTGCGGCATCAGCATCGCGCCGCTCGATCCCGATACCCCGCGGCCGATGCCGCTGACCCTGCTGGCCGCGGAAGGCCCGCCGGCACCACCGGCGTTCAGGCACTTCGCCGACTATATGGCGGCCCTGCGCCAAGCACCCGCCTCGGTCAACGTGGCGCCGATGGTCGGCCACACGACCCTGCGGGTCACGACCATGGCCAGGCTCGACCGCGCCGCCACGCCGGCCGAGATCGCGGCGCAGCAGGACCTGCTGACCGAAGCGCTCGAGGCCGGCGCCATCGGCATTTCGACCGGCACCTATTATCCACCGGCCGCGATGGCTTCGATGGCGGAGGTTATCGAGGTCTGTCGGCCGCTGACCGGCTCGGGCGCGGTCTATGTCACCCACATGCGCGACGAAGCGGAGGGCTGCGTCGATTCCCTGAACGAGACGTTCGAGATCGGCCGCGCGCTGGAGGTGCCGGTGGTGATTTCCCACCACAAGCTGCACCGCGAGGCGAACTTCGGCAAATCGGCCGTCACCCTGCCGCTGATCCGCGCCGCGATGGCGTGCCAGTGCGTGGCGCTCGATTGCTATCCCTACAACGCCAGCTCGACCATGCTGCACACGGAGGAAGCCAAGCTGCAGGGCCGCGTGCGTATCGCGACCAGCGGCAGCCATCCCGAGCAGGCTGGCCGCGACCTGGCCGACATCGCTGCCGAATGGGGCCTGGGCCTGGTCGAGGCGGCAGAGCGCCTGCAGCCGGCCAGCGCGATCTATTTCAGCATGGACGAAGGCGACGTGCGGGCGATCCTGGCCTTCGACGAGACCATGATCGGCTCCGACGGCCTGCCGATCGGCGAAAAGCCGCACCCGCGCCTGTGGGGCACCTTCCCGCGCGTGCTCGGTCACTACAGCCGCGACCTGGGCCTGTTTCCGCTGGAAACCGCCGTCTGGAAGATGAGCGGGCTGACCGCGAAGAATTTCGGGATCGCCCGACGGGGCACGATCGCCGTCGGCAATCATGCCGACATCGTCGTGTTCGATGCGGCGACCGTGCGCGACACAGCGACCTACGATACGCCGTGCGAACCGGCGCAGGGGGTCGACGCGGTGATCGTCAACGGGGTTCTGACCTGGTGGCAAGGGGCGCATAGCGGCGCCCGCGAGGGACGGGTCCTTTCACGAGGGATCTGACCAGTCAAAGCGGCGAAGCGCCGGTGCGAACTTCCCGATTGACCGATACATAACTCTTCGGCTATTGATAACTCATAGCTGGAGAGTTATGTATGCCGATGCCCCTAGATCATGACACTCTGTTCAAAGCGCTCGCCGATCCGACTCGGCGAGCCCTCTTCGAACGGCTGTGCCGGGACGGGGAGCAGACGGTCGGGGCGCTGACGGCACAGGCCGGCGTCTCGCAGCCCGCTGTCTCGAAGCATCTGGGCGTGCTGAAGCAGGCCGGTCTGGTGCGCGACCGCCACACAGGCCGCCAGACGCATTATAGCGCGCAGCTCGATGCCCTGGCCCCGCTGGTCGACTGGACCAGTCAGATGACGGGGTTCTGGGAAAGCCGGTTCGACGACCTCGAAGATCTGCTGAAAAGGATGGATCAATGAACAATACAGCGGCCGAGACGCGCTCCGTCGTCGTCGAACGGGAGATACCCTATCCGCCGGAAAAGATCTGGCGCGCGCTGACCCAACCGCACCTGATCGAGGAGTGGCTGATGAAGAGCGACTTCAAGCCCGTCACGGGCCACCGGTTCGATTTTCGCGCAGGCTGGGGCTCGGTCGACTGTCGGGTGCTGGCCGTCGAGCCGAACAAGACGCTGTCCTACACGTGGGATGCCCAAGGTCTCGAGAGCGTCGTCACCTGGACTCTCACCCCGTCCAGCGCGGGCACCCGCCTGCGCATGGAGCAATCGGGCTTCCGGCCGGATCAGCAGCGGGCCTACCAGGGCGCCAAGATCGGGTGGCAACAGTTCCTTGCCGCCCTGGAGCAGATGTTGGTCAAGGTGGACTGACCTCTGCCGGCATCATTCGAACCATCCGCTTCGATACATACCACCTCATAGGGAGGTCCATTGACCATGAGCAAATGGATTCGGCAGACCCATCGCTGGCTGTCCATCGTCTTCACCGTGACCGTCATCGCCAATTTCGGCATCATGGGACAGGCAGAGCGCCCCCTCTGGATCGTCTATTCGCCGCTGGCGCCGCTGTTCCTGCTTCTGTTCAGCGGCCTGTACATGTTCGTCCTGCCCTATACCGCCAAGCAGAGCAGGGGGCGGCCCGTTGCGGTGCAGGAACGGGCGCAATGAGCGAATCTTGGAAGCAGATGTCCGCATCGGAGCCGATCGACGGGGAGGCCCTGGCGGCTCTTCTTCGCGCGGCCGTGGCGCCCGTTGGGGAACGGGCGTGCCGAGGCTCAGGATCTAGCGGGCCAGCTTGTCGCGCCAGCGGTAATACATGACGGAGGGTGCGAGGAACCACGGATTGCCGCGATAGAACGGCCGCGTCTGGAACTCGACGCCGTCCAGGCCCGTCGCGCCGTCGGCAAGCCCCAGTACTTGGCGGCCGAGCCGCATGCCGAGGTAGCCGGCCATGCCGACGCCGGAGCCGCAATAGCCCATGGCGTAATGCAGCCCGTCCCGCTCGCCGATATGCATCAGTTCGTCGAAGGTATAGGCCACGAACCCGTACCAGGAGTGGCTGATCCGGGTGGTCGAAAGCTCTGGAAAAACCTCGGTCATCGCGGCATGGAGCAATGGTCCGCTGACCCGCGGATCGGTTTCGCCGATCGAGACCCGGCCGCCGAACAGGATCCGCGTGTTGTCCGGCGACGGCCGGTAATAATAGACGACCTTGCGCGTATCGCTGACGATCCGGCCCTTGGGCATCAGCCGCGCCATCACGCCGGGCGCCAACGGCTCGGTCGCGATGATGTAGCTGCCGATCGGAATGACCCGGCGCTGCAGCCAGGGCGTCAATCGGCCGGTGTAGCCGTTGGTCGCGACCACGACCTGCCGGGCGGCGATCGGCCCCCGCGCGGTCTGGACGAGGAAGCCACCGCTCTCGCGCCGGATGTCGGTCGCCGGACAATGGGCCACGACCCGCACGCCCGCGGCCACTGCGCGCTCCAGCATGCCGCGATGGTATTTGGCCGGATCGATCGAGGCGTGCCGGGCATAGACCACCCCGCCGAAATAGGCGTCGGTGCCCAGTTCGCCGCGCTGCTCGGAACGGGGCACCAGATGCGCCTCGACCGTGGGCTGTGCGTCCAATTGCCGGGCCAGCGCCTCGTATTTCCCGGGACTATGGGCGGCGTGGAACCGGCCGACGATGCGAAAGTCGCAGTCGATCTTTTCGGCCTCGACGAAGGCCGCGACCCAGGCGAGCGAGTTTCGCCCCTCCTGGATGATGGCCGCCGCACGCTCCCGCCCGTGCCGGCGGGCGAGCGCGTCGAAGCCCGGCTTGATACTGGTCGAGATCTGGCCGCCGTTGCGCGTGCTGCAGCCCCAACCGACGTCGCCGGCATCGATCACCAGCGTGTCGCGCCCCCCGCGCGCCGTCTGCAGCGCGGCGCTCAAGCCGGTATAGCCCGAACCGATCACCACCACGTCGACCCGGGACGGGAGCGGTGCCACCGGCACTTCAGGCCGGGGCACCTGGTCCCACCAATAGGGCGTCAGCTTGACATCCTGGACATCCATTCCGCGGCCTCGCTCTGTTGTCCTACGTGCCGCGCAGTACGAGATCCGCGCCCTTTTCCGCCACCATGATCGTGGGCGCGTTGGTATTGCCCGAGGTCACGGCCGGAAAGACCGACGCATCGATGACGCGCAGACCCTCGGCACCATGGACCCGCAGGTCCGCATCCACCACATCGGTCCGTTCGTCGGGACCCATCCGACAGGAACCGACCGGGTGGAACACGCTGGAGCTTCGCTGGCGGATGTCGCGGATGAATTCCTCGTCGGACTGGACCGCCCGCCCCGGCGCGATTTCCTCGGCGACGATCGCCGCCAGCGACGGTGCCACCGCCAACCGCCGCAGGAACCGAGTGCCGTCCAGCATCTCGCGGACGTCCTCGTCGGTCGAGAGTGCGTTCGGAAAGATCATCGGTGCCGCCAGCGGATCGGCGGAGCGGATTTCCAGGTACCCCCGGCTGGTCGGCCGGCACGGTTGCGCGCTCAACAGAAAGCCCGGGAACGGGTCCGGCCGCATCAGCGCCCGCTTGCCCGGCACGGCCCGGGTGTAGCTGAGCGGCGAGAAATACAGCTGCATGTTCGGTCGCGGCAGATCGGGTCGCGTACGGACGAAGCCGCCGCCCTGGTTCACGCTGATCGACAGCGGTCCGCGGCGGAACAGGGCGTAGCGCACGGCCGCCCGGATCCGGCCCGACCAGGTGCCCAGTTCCTGATTGAGCGTCGGCAACCGCGATCGATACAGGTGGTCGATGCAGAGATGGTCCTGCAGATGGCGCCCGACGCCCGGCCGGTCCACCAGCACATCGATGCCGTGCCGGCGCAGCAGCTCGGCCGGGCCGATGCCGGACAGTTGCAGCAGTTGCGGAGAATTGATCGAACCGGCCGCGAGGATGACCTCGCGGCCGGCCGTCACCGTCTTCCGCACGCCCTGCTGGATATACTCGACGCCGATGACGCGCCGGTCGCGGAACAGCAGACGCGTCGCCTGGGCCCCGGTCTCGACTTGGAGATTGGGGCGCCGCATCGCCGGTCGCAGATAGGCGCGCGCCGCCGACATGCGCAGGCCGCCGCGCATGGTGATCTGATAGAGCCCGACGCCCTCCGGGCTGCCGCCGTTGAAGTCGGGGCTGCGCGCCAAGCCGATCTCGGCACCGGCCTGCAGATAGGCCTGGCACAGCGGATGGCAGTCGCGCGCGACATCCGCTACATGCAGCGGGCCGCCCGCCCCGCGCCAGGCATCGGCGCCGCCGGCGAAATCCTCGGACTTGCGGAAATAGGGCAGCACGTCGTCCCAGCCCCAGCCGGGATTGCCCAGGTCCCGCCAATCGTCGAAATCCGCGGCCTGGCCGCGGATATGCACCATGGCGTTGATCGAGCTGGAGCCGCCCAGCACCTTGCCGCGCGGCCAATAGCCCTGGCGATCCGCCAGTGCCGCCTCCGGCTCGGTCCGATACATCCAGTTGACGCGCGGATTGTAGAACGACATGCCATAGCCGATCGGCATCTGGATCCAGAGGTGCCGGTCGCTGCCGCCCGCCTCCAGCAGCAGGATTTTCAGCGCACCGTTTTCGCTCAGCCGCCGCGCGAGGACGCAACCGGCCGATCCTGCACCCACGACGATATAGTCGAAATGCGTCATGAAACTTCAGGCGCCTGGCGGTTGAAGGAAAAGCACAGGATGCAGAGTGGCCGCATAACGGTTTGGTCGGCAGGTCCAGTTTGCAGAATTGCCCATACCATTACGGTCGTCGCCGGGCCTGGTCGCGCAGCACCTCGCCCAGCAACGCCACGCCGCGCCGTATCACGGCGGGCGGAATGCCGCCGAACCCCAGGACCAGGCCCTTGAGCGCGATCGGCTCGATCGAAAATCGGGCGATCGGCGAGACGGTGATATCGCGTTCGGCCGCTGCCCGCGCGACCGCGATTTCGGACAGGTCCCGGCGCAGCAGGCCGATCGTGTGCAGACCGCTGTCGCTGCGCATGACCTGCAGCAGGTCGCCCAGATCGCGCGCGGCGGCATCGCACAGCGTATCGTGGCGTTCCTCGTAGATGCGGCGCATGCGGCGGATATGAGTCGCGAAATGCCCCTCCTCGATGAAATCGGCGACGATAGCCTGGTTGCTGGTCGGTACCCCCTGGACGAAAGCGGCGGAGACCCGCTCGAACGTTTCGACCAGCGACGGCGGCACCAGCATGAAACCCAGCCGCAAGGCCGGGAACAGCGATTTGCTGAAGGTGCCGACATAGATCACCAGACCGGTCCGGTCGACGCTCTTCAGGGTCGGCGGCGGTCGGCGGCCGAAGAAGAATTCGCCGTCATAGTCATCCTCGATGATCCAGGCGCCGGCCTGTTCGGCGGAGCGCAGCAACGCGAACCGCCGCTCAAGGCTCATGACGTGGCCCAGCGGCTGATGGTGCGAGGGCGTTACGAACGCCAGCCGGAAGTCGGGGCTGCGCCGCAGCCCCTCGTCCACCCGCAGGCCCTCGCTGTCGACCGGGACCGGGACCAGATCAGCGCCGCTGGCCAGCAGGCTGTTGCGCGCACCGATGGCGCCCGGGTTCTCGAACCAGACCTTGTCTCCAGGATTGAGCAGCACGCTGCCGATCAGGTGGAAGGCCTGCTGCGCACCGCCGACGATGAAGATCTGCGCCTGCTCGCAGGCGATGCCGCGGTTGGCGCGCAAATGGGCCGCGACCGCTTCGCGCAACGGGGCATAGCCGAACGGGGCGCCGTAGCCCATCACGCTTTCACGGTCGCCGCGCCAGTGCTTGGCCGCGAGCCGTGCCCATTGCGCCATGGGAAACACGTCGAAGGCCGGCAGCGCCGTGACGAAGGCGCGGGGCGCGTGCGGCAGCCTGGAACGCTCGCTGAACCGGTCGACGGCCCAGCGCATCGTCTCCGACAAATGGGCTTTGTGTGGCAGCGCCGGCGGCGCTTCGATCGGCGCGCGGCGCGGTCGCTCGGCATTCAGCACGGTGCTGACGAACGCACCGGACCCGACGCGGGCCTCGACCAGCCCTTCGGCGATCAGCCGGTCGAACGCATCGATCACGGTGGTGCGCGACAGGCCCAGATCGCGCGCCAACGTGCGACTGGCCGGCAGCCGGGCGCCGGGAGCGATGGCGCCCGCCAGCATCAGATCCCGGACCGCCATGTAAAGCTGCGTGCCGATCGGGCGGGGGGAACGCCGGTCGATCACGATCGACAACAGCAGCGCGCCACCTTCGCGTTTCACCATGGGCTGCACCCGGGCCGGAATTGGTCTTATTCGCTGTCGAGAATGGACCTTAGATCGCAAACCAATCTGTGTCGATCCTACCCGGCATGGCGTTCTTCAACCCGGTCGGGCCAGCATGAAAATCCGCAGCATCGAAACCTTCTGCAATCCGTTCGTCGGGTTCGTGCGCGTCACGACCGACGATGGTGCGCAAGGCTGGGGACAGGTCTCGGCCTACAATGCCGATATCACGGCACTGGTGGTCCACCGGCAGATCGCTCCCTGGGTACTGGGCCGGAACGCCCACGATATCCGGGCACTGATGGATGACATTCCGCGGCGCGAGCATAAATTTCCCGGATCCTACCTGTGCCGCGCGATGTGCGGCCTCGATACCGCGCTATGGGACTTGCGCGGCAAGCGCGAAGGCAAGAGCGTCTGCGAGTTGCTGGGCGGCACGCCGGGCCGCTTGCGCGCCTATGCCTCGTCGATGAAGCGCGACATCACGCCGGTCCAGGAGGCCGAGCGATTGCTGCGCCTGCGCGACGAACGCGGCTTCGATGCATTCAAATTCCGCATCGGCGCCGAGTACGGCCGGGACATCGACGAATGGCCTGGCCGCACCGAGGAGATCGTGCCGACCGTGCGCCGCGCGCTGGGCGACGGCGCCACCCTGCTGGTCGACGCCAACAGCGGATTTTCGCCCGGGCGCGCGATCGAGGTCGGGCGCATGCTGCAGGACCACGGGGTGTCGCACTACGAGGAGCCTTGCCCCTATTGGGAAATTGAGCAGACCCGGCAGGTAGCCGACGCCCTCGATATCGACGTCACCGGCGGCGAGCAGGATTGCCAGTTCCAGATCTGGCGACAGATCGTCGGCACGCGCGCCGTGGATATCATCCAGCCCGACGTCTGCTACATGGGCGGCATCACGCGCACCCTGCAGGTGGCCGAAATGGGTGCCGAGGCCGGCCTGCCGTGCACCCCGCACAGCGCCAACCTGAGCATGGTCACGCTGTTCACCATGCATCTGCTGGGCGCCATTCCGAATGCCGGCAAATATCTCGAATTCTCGATCGAGGGTCCGGACTACTACCCCTGGCAGGACGGCCTGTTCCGCAATTGGCCCTACACGGTCGAGGACGGCATGGTGACGATACCGAGCGAACCCGGATGGGGGATCGAGATCGAACCTTCCTGGCTGGAGCGCTCGGCCTATCAAGTGAGTGAAGTGTCCTGAATACGCCTGCCACCAACCGATAGGGAGACGATCGATGCGCGCGAAGACGCTTATGGGATCCGCCTTGTCCATCCTGATCGCCGTCGGTTGCGGCACCCGATCCGCCGGCGCCGAGGAACTGACCGTCGTGTCGTTCGGCGGTGCCTACCAGGACGGCCAGAGCAAGGCCCTGTTCCAGCCCGCCGCCAAGGCGCTGGGCATCACGCTCAAGGAAGAAACCTACACCGGCATCGCCGACCTCAGGCTGAAGGTGAAGGCGGGTGCGGTGACCTGGGACATCGTCGCCAGCGGCTCGGGCAGTGCGGCACGCGCCGGCACCGAGGGCATCCTGGAAAAGCTCGACTACAAAACCATCGATGTCTCGCATTTCGTGCCGGGCACCTATCAGGATTATTGCGTCGGCGGCGACGTGTTTTCGACCGTGCTCGCCTGGAACACCAAGACCTATGGCGACAAGGGCCCGCAGAGCTGGGCGGATTTCTGGGACGTGAAGAAATTCCCCGGCAAGCGGTCGTACCGGAATGCCGTCGCAGGCTCGCTCGAGCCCGCCCTGATGGCCGATGGCGTTCCGGCCGACAAGGTCTACGAGGTGCTGTCGCAGCCCGGTGGCATCGAGCGTGCGATCAAGAAGATCAAGGAGCTGAAGCCGAACATCGCCGTCTGGTGGTCGTCGGGCGCCCAGCACGCGCAGCTGATGAAGGATGGCGAGGTCGACATGATCACCGGCTGGAACGGCCGGTTCGACGTCGTCGCCAAGGACGGCGCCAAGGTGGCCTATACCTTCAATCAGGCGCTGCTCGACAACGACTGTTACGCGATCGCCAAGGGCGCGCCGCACAAGGACCTGGCCATGCGGTTCCTGGCCGAGATCGTGAAGCCGCAATACCAGGCCGAGTTCACCAAATACATCACCTACGGCCCGACCAACACGACGGCCTATACCATCGGCGCGATCGATCCCGCCTATGCCAAGCTGTTGCCGTCCTACCCGGAAAACGCAGCGAAACAGCTCACGATCAACCTCGATTGGTATATAAAATTCGAGCAGCAGGCAGCGGCCGCCTATCAGAACATGATGACCGAATAATCGATCGAACTCCTGCACGAGGCGGCTGGTAAATGGTTCGCGCAGCATCCCTACCGATCTACGCGCACCAGATCGCCAAGTCCTACGGCAGGGTCCGGGCGCTGGACCAGGTCGATCTGGCGGTCCGCAGCGGCGAGTTCCTGACGCTGCTCGGACCGTCCGGCTCGGGCAAGACGACCTTGCTGATGGTGCTGGCAGGTTTCATCCGGCCCGACAGCGGCAGCCTGAGGTTCGGCGAAACCGAGATGATCCGCGTCGCCCCGCACAAGCGCGACGTCGGCATGGTGTTCCAGAACTACGCCCTGTTCCCGCATATGAACGTCGCTTCGAACGTGGGCTTTCCCCTGCGCCTGCGCCGGGTGTCCAAGGCCGACATCGCCGCCCGCGTCGAACAGGCGCTGGAGACGGTGCAACTGGCCGGCTATGGCGCGCGCGGCATCGAGCAATTGTCCGGCGGCCAGAGGCAGCGCGTGGCCCTGGCCCGCGCCATCGTGTTCGAGCCGCGCATCCTGCTGATGGACGAGCCGCTGTCGGCTCTCGACAAGCAATTGCGCGAGCATATGCAGATCGAGCTTCGGCGCCTGCATGACAAGCTGGGCATGACCACGGTTTATGTCACCCACGACCAGCGCGAAGCCCTGACCATGTCGGACCGCGTCGCGGTCATCAGCCAAGGGCGGGTCCTGCAGCTGGATGCGCCCCGACGGCTCTACGAGCACCCCGCCAACCGCTTCGTCGCCGAATTCATCGGCGAGTCCGCGTTCCTGCCCGTGGAGCGAACCGGCGATAGCTTCTTCCACGACGGCCACCGGCTGAAGATCCGCGACTGTCCGGTCGTCGACGGCAACTGCCTGCTGATGCTGCGGCCCGAGCGGCTGCAGCTGCTGGGAGCGACGGCGCCGGATCATCTCAACATCCTGCGCGGCACCGTCGAGCAGGTGGTCTATCAGGGTGACAGTTTCCAGCTGCAGGCCCGTCTGGCCGACGGCAGCGCCGTGGCCTTGCGCGGCGTCTCGACCCAGGACGCGATGGCGACGCTTCCGCGGCCCGGTGCGCCGGTCATGTTCGGGCTCGCCCCCGAAGACACCGTGTTGCTGGCCGACGAGCGACGCAAGTGAGCGCGCTGAATGCCGACGAGCTTCGCCGCGATGCGTTCCGCGAACGGCTGGCGCTGTTCGGCCTGACCCTGCCGGCCCTGGTGCTGGTCACCATCACGATGATCCTGCCGATCGCGTGGCTGTTCTCGTTGTCGTTGCTGGCCGACGACGGCAGCATCAGTCTCGAGAATTATCGGCGATTGGTCGAGCAGCCGTCCTATGGACGCATCTTCGCCACGACATTCGAGATCAGCGCGGCCGCGACGGCGATCTGCGTGCTGCTGGGCTATCCGCTGGCCTATCTCCTGTCGCAACTGTCGCCGCGCGTCGCCAACCTGTTGATGATCGGCGTGCTGCTGCCGTTCTGGACCTCGATCCTGGTGCGGACCTATGCCTGGCTGGTGCTGCTGCAGCGCCATGGGCTGGTCAACACCTGGGGCATCGAGCTGGGGTTGTGGGACGAGCCTCTGCCGCTCGTCTACAATCCGGGCGGCACGCTGCTGGGCATGGTCCACATCATGCTGCCGTTTCTGATCCTGCCGCTCTACGGCTCGATGCGGGCGATCGATCGCAATTACCTGAAGGCCGCGGCCAACCTGGGCGCCGGCCCGATCCGTGCCTTCTGGCAAGTGTTCTTTCCGCTGTCCCTGCCCGGCCTGCTCGCAGGATCCACCATCGTGTTCATCCTGTGCCTGGGCTTCTACATCACGCCCGCCATGCTGGGCGGCGGCAAGGTGATCATGGTCGCAAACCGGGTCGCGAACGATGTCGAGCTGTTCTTCAACTGGGGAGCCGCCAGCGCTCTGGGTGTCGTGCTCCTGGTGGCGACCATGATCGTGCTCGCCGTCGCCTCGCGGCTGACCCCGCTCGGCCGGATCTTCGGTGGGCACGGGCCATGAGCTGGCTCGGCCGATCGGCCACCGAGACGCAGATCCCGCACCGGTCGCGGCTGTGGCTCTATCTGATCACGGGCCTGGTCCTGGCGTTCCTGGTCCTGCCGACGCTCGTCGTGATCCCGATGTCTTTCTCCGCTTCGCAATATCTGGAATTTCCGCCGCGCGAATGGTCGTTCCGCTGGTATGAGAGCTATTTCCAGTCCGACAAATGGATGCAGGCAACGGCGACCTCGCTCAAGGCGGCCTCGCTGACCGCGCTCCTGGCGACTCCGCTCGGCACCATGGCGGCCTACGGCCTGTTCCAGTCGCGCCTGCGCTTCACGTCCCTGGCCATGCCGCTGCTGCTGACGCCGATCATTACGCCGGTCGTCCTGGTCGGCATCGGCGTGTTCTACGCCTATGTCCGTCTGAAGCTGGTCAACACGCTGGTGGGCATCGTGCTGGCGCACAGCATGCTGGCCCTGCCTCTGGTGGTGCTGGTCGTCACCTCGGCGCTGAAAAGCTACGACATGAACCAGGAGACCGCGGCGCGCAGCCTGGGCGCCTCGCGGCTGAGGGCGTTCCTGCTGGTCACGCTGCCGCAGATCCGCTTCGCCATCATGACCGCCGCCGTTCTGTCGTTCCTGACCTCGTTCGACGAAGTGGTCATCGCGCTGTTCGTGTCGGGCGGCGACAATTCGACATTGACGCGCAACATGTTCAACGCCCTGCGCGATCAGATCGACCCGACCATCGCCGCGATCTCCACGGTGATGATCCTGGTCTCGTCATTGCTGCTGGCGCTCTCCCAGATCCTGGGCCGGGAACGTCGATAGCGCGAATCCAAGGAGAAGCCGTTGGGGGCGAGCGCGCCACGCCGCCTGCTTCGTTACTTTTCCTGCGGGCGCTTCGGCCCTAAGCTCCGGCTCCGACCAGCCCCGAGGAGCCTTCATGTCCCATCCCGCCGAAAACCCCGTTCTCTCTGCGTGGACCGGCCCTTACGGCGGCGCTCCGCCGTTCGACAAGATCAGGACCGAGCATTTTCCGCCGGCGCTCGACGCTGCCATCGCCGAGAAGCGTGCCGACGTGGCCGCCATTGCGGCCAATCCCCAGCCCGCTACCTTCGCCAATACGCTGGAGGCGCTGGAGGCTTCGGGCCCGCAACTCGCCCAGGCGGTCAAGCTGCTCCAGGTCTACACCTCGACGATGAACGACCAGGCGATGCGCCTGGTGCAAACGGCGTTCGCTCCCAAGCTCGCGGCCCTCGCCGACGAGATCACGCATAATCAGGCCCTCTACGCCCGCGTGGCGGCGGTCTTCGAGGCACGGGAGCGCGCCGGCCTCGATGCCGAGCAGCAGCGGCTCGCGTTCGTGATCCACGACCGCTTCGTGCGCCGGGGTGCGGGCCTCGACGCCGCTGCCAAGGCGCGGTTGCAGGCGATCAACCAGGAACTCGCCTCGTTGCAGACGCGCTTCTCCCAGAACGTGCTGGCGGACGAAGAGGGCGAGGCGCTGGTCCTCGACAGCGCGGCGGATCTCGACGGTCTGTCCCCGCAACAGATCGAAGCGGCGGCTGCGACCGCGACGGCCCGCGGCCTGCCCGGCAAGTGGGCGATCGCCAATACCCGTTCGGCGATGGACCCGTTCCTGACGTACTCGGCGCGGCGGGATCTGCGCGAAAAGGCCCTGAAGCTCTGGCAGGCCCGTGGTGCCGGCGACAACCGTCCGATCATGACCGAGATCCTGAAGCTGCGCGCCGAAAAAGCCCGGCTGCTCGGCCATCCGACCTTCGCTCATTGGATCGCAGACGGACAGATGGCGAAGACGCCCGAGGCGGCACTGAAGCTGCTGACCGACATCTGGCACCCCGCGACCGCCCGGGTGCGCGAAGAGGCGGCGGAGATGGCCGAGGTCGCGGTCGCCGAGGGCGCGAACGCATCGATCGCCCCGTTCGACTATCGCCATTACGCCGAGAAGGTGCGCAAGGCGAAGTACGCCTATGACGAAACGGAAGTGAAGCCGTACCTGCAACTGACCAAGATGGTCGAGGCGATGTTCTGGGCCGCGGGCGAGCTGTTCGGCCTGCGCTTCACCCAGGTCCACGATCTGCCGGTCTACCATCCCGACGTCGTGGTCTATGAGGCGACCCGCGACGGTGAGCGGATCGGGCTCTTCTACTTCGATTTCTATGCGCGGCCGGGCAAGAGTTCGGGCGCCTGGATGAACGAATACCGCACCCAGCAGCGGCTGGGCGGTGTTGCGGTCACGCCGATCATCTCGAACAATGAAAACTATCTGAAAGGCGCGGCGGGCGAGCCGACCTTGATCTCCTGGACCGACGCCGTGACGTTGTTCCACGAATTCGGCCATGGCCTGCACGGCCTCAACTCCGACGTCACCTATCCGTCCCTGGCGGGAACGGCGGTGCTGCGCGACTTCGTGGAACTGCCCAGCCAACTGTTCGAGCATTGGCTGCCGACGCGGGAGCTGCTTGGCCGTTTCGCGCTGCATTACCGGACCGGAGAGCCGATGCCGAAGGCGCTGGTCGACAAGATCCTGCGCGCCCAGGCCTTTCGCCAGGGCTTCCAGACCGCAGAATACCTGTCCAACGCGATCATCGACCTGAAGGCCCATCTGGCCGGCGACACCGCCATCGATCCCGCGGCATTCGAGGCGCAGGTGCTGAGCGAGATCGGCATGCCGACGGAGATGGTGTTGCGCCATCCCTTGGCCGCGTTCACCCACATGTTCGCGTCCGAGAGTTATGCCGCCGGCTATTACAACTACATCTGGGCGGACACGCTGACGGCCGACGCGGCCGAAGCCTTTGCGGCGGCACCCGGTGGTTTCTACGACAAGGACCTGGCCCGCCGACTGCTCGATGGCGTCCTGTCCATCGGCAACAAGCGCGATCCGGGCGACGCCTTCCGCGACTTCCGCGGCCGCGACGCCACGGTCGATGCCCTGATGCGCGACCGGGGCTTTGCCGCACCCCTGGAGGCATGATCATCCCTCATGCCGCCGCCCGCTTCGCCATCAGGCGCTCCGGCATGAAACCCGCGATCTGACGCTGGGTCCCACCCTCGACGATGAGATCACTGAGGATCGCGCCGACGACGGGCACCAGTTGGAAGCCGTGGCCGGAGAAGCCGAATGCATGGAACAGGCCGGGCTGGTTCGGCGAGGCGCCGATCACCGGCAGCAGGTCGCGGGTCTTGGCCTCGATCCCGGTCCAGCTGCGCGCGATGCGCACGTCGCCCACCAGCGGGAACAGATCGACCGCCGCGCGCGCCCCCTTGGCCAGGTTCGCGAAATCGACGCTGCTGCTCTGCCGGTCGAGATCGGCCACCCCTTGCAGGCCGCCGCCGATTACCAGGGTCCCCTGATCCGACTGCTTGAACGACAGGGCGCGCCCGACGACGCTGACGACGGGGTCGATGAACGGGGCCAGCCGTTCCGTCACGATCATCATCGAGGCCTTCATGCCGAGTTCGATCTCGTCGCCGAACAGGGCGGCGAGCCTGCCGGCCCAGGCGCCGCCGGCATTGACCACGGCGGAAGCCACGAAGCGGCGCGTTCCCGAGCGGAGCAGCCAATCCGGCCCCTGGCGCTCGACCGCGTCCAGGCCGCAACCTTCGATGATCGTGACACCCGCGGCCTCGCAGGATCGGCGGAAGGCCACGATCGTCCGGTGCGGATCGGCGGCACCGTCCCGGCGGGCGACGAGCGCACCGACGCAGTGCGGGCTCAATGCCGGCGCCAGGCGGCGCAGCTCGGCCGCATCGATCAGTTCCTCGTGGGTATAGCCGAGCGCCCGCATCCGTGCCTCGCGCTCGAGCAGGTCCGGCCAATGCCGGTCGAATTCGGCGACACGGATCTGGCCGTCGGCATGGAAGCCGCAATCGTCGCCGACGAGGGCTTCGATCCGGTGCCACATCTCCATCGCTTCGAGCGAGATCGGCACCTCCGCCAGGTCGCGCCCGAGGGTACGGACACCGGCCGCGGTGGCACTGGAGGCGTGCCGGCCGACCCAGGCCCGCTCGAGCACGACCGTGCGTCGGCCAGCCCGGGCCAGATGGAGCGCCGCCGACAGGCCATGCAGCCCGCCGCCGACCACCGCGACATCGAAGCCCGGCACGCTCACGAGACCGGATCCGTCTCGTCGAGACTGGCGAGTTCGCCCAATGTCACGGGCTTCAACGGCGGCCTGACGCGGTAGAAGCCGACCTCGCCGACCGGGCGCTGCTGGGCCGCGGCGACGAGATGCATGACCGTGTAGCCGCATTGCCGGCCCTGGCATGGCCCCATCCCGGCCCGGGTGAAGGCCTTGAGCTGGTTCGGTCCGGGGCGTCCCAGCGCCGCGCGCGCGCGGATGTCGCCGGCGGTAACCTCTTCGCAACGACAGACGATGGTCGCATCGGGGGGTGCGAAGACCTGCGCCCTCGGCGCGAACAGCACGTCCAGGAAGGGGCGCAGCGCCAGCGCGCGCGCGAGGCTTCGGTGCAACGGGCGCGCTTCGGCCTCGACCTCAGCTGCCGCCAGGCCGCCGATCGTGACCGCCGCTCTAAGCCCGGCCAATCGTCCGCGCAATTCCGCCGCCCCGACACCGCCGATACCGGCCCCGTCCCCGGCCACGAATATGCCGGGCTGGGAGCTCTCACCCCAGGCGTCGAGCTTCGGGACGTAGCACAGCTGTCTCGCGTGCCACTCGACCGCGCAGCCGAGCGCCAAGGGCGCGTGAATGCTGGGCACCACGCCTTCGTGCACCAGCAGGACTTCGGCCGGAACGGTGCCATCGCGCCCGTCCTCGGTACGATACCGCAGGGTCTGGAGCCGCCCCTCGCCTTCGGCCACGAGTTCCGTGACGTGGCGGATCACGGGAACGCCGGCACGCTTGAGCGCCAGCGTCCAGGCCAGGCCCTTGACGAGATCGCCCAGGCTGGACAGGGCACCGGGCAGGTGCGGCAAGGCCGCCATCATCCGGCCGTGCGGCGTGGTGTCGAGGAAGCCGGCGATCTTGCCGCCGGCCGCCAGGAGTTGCGTCATGTAGAGCAGCGGCAGCGGTCCCGAGCCGGCAATCCAGACCGGCTGCACCGGAACGGTGTCGGCAGTCTTGAGCAATATCTGAGCGGCACCGACCGTCAGGACGCCCGGCAACGTCCAGCCCGGAAACGGCGCCGGGCGCTCCTGGGCACCGGTCGCGAGGACGATCGCCTTGGCCGTGACGGTGCGCGCGGTACCATTGCGCGTCAGGAAGGCCCGGAAGCCCGGCTCGATCTGCCACAGCTGGCTGCCGGGCTCGTAGGTCGCCCCGCACGCCCGAAAGCCCGCCGCCCGCTCGGCGCCGGAGCGATAGGATGCGCCCAGTCGGGCGCCGCGCGGGGTGGCGGCGACTGTCTCGACCCCGCGCCAGATCTGTCCGCCCGGGGCCGGCTGGTCGTCGACGACCAGCACGGTCAGCCCATGGCGCCGGGCAGCGACGGCGGCGGCCATGCCGGCGGGGCCGGCACCGACGATCAGCAGATCGACCGCGCTCATGCCGTCAGCACTCTGCGACCCTGCTGGCGGACCACGCGCATGCCGGCCTTCACCGGCGTGAGGCACGTCTGCATGGACGCAATGCCGTCGACCTCGGCCAGGCATTCGAAGCACACGCCCATCAGGCAATAAGGGGCGCGGGGACTGCCGGACACCGGCGTCGTCCTGGTCCAGGGCGCGGACTGCCGCAGCATGACGGCGGCGAGGCTTTCCCCGGCCTCGGCGGCGACCGCCTCGCCGTCGATGTAGATCGTCACGCCGTCGGCGCCGGGGTCATGCAGCTTGCGGAACATCGAAACGACTCTGATGAAAGGGTGAAAGATCGTCGGGCAACGCACCGGCCGCGATGGCGGTGGCGAGCACGCCCGCGTGGAAGGCGGCGAGCGTGACGCCGGAATGGCAGACCGCGACGAAGGCGCCGGGATGGCTCACGGACTGGGTGTAGATCGGGTAGCTGTCCGGCGTCAGGACTCGCAACCCGGCCCATTGCCGAACGAGGCCTGCCCCGGCCAAAGCCGGAATGATCCGTATCGCGGTCCGGCTGAGATGAGCCGCGGCAGCGCCCGTCGTCGACAGATTGTAACCGACGTCTTCGTTCGTCGCGCCAATCATGACCGTCCCGTCCGCAGTCTGACGCAGGCCGCCTCCCGGCAGCGGCAGGAGCGGGTCCAGCCGCTCGGTGACCAGGATCTGCCCCCGCTCGGGTCGCAACGGCACGTCGAGCCCGACCTGCCGGGCCAAAGCCTGGGTGCCGAGGCCGGCTGCGATGACGATACGAGGGGCCGAGATGACCTCGTCGCCGATGGCCAGGCGGAAGTCGGCCCCGGCGCCATCGATCCCGTTCACGCGCGCATTGCTGCGAACGAGGCCGCCGAGCTGGATCACCGCAGCATGCAACGCCGCCAGAAGCCGCAGAGGATTGGCATGGCCGTCGCGATGCCCGAAGCTCGCCCCCGTCACGTCCGGCCCGAGCGTCACCTTCGGCAGCAGTCGTTCCAATCCGGACCGATCGACCATCTCCCAGTCCGGCTCACCACCGTCCCACTGATTGTGCAAGCGCCGCAGCACGGCCTGGCGCGCCTCGAACGCGTCGGCACCGAGGCAGAAAGCCAGCCCGCCGTTCTGCTCGTAGCAGAGGCCCGTGTCGCTGCGCCCTTCGAGTTCTTCTGCAAAACCCCGCCACATCCCGATGCTACGTCGCGTCAGCCCCTGGTAGGCCGGCATGCCAAGGCCTTTGCCCTGCAACCAGACCAGGCCGAAATTGGCGCGCGCCGCCCGGAAGTCTCCGTCGTCGCCGTCGAGCAGCAGGACATGCTCGCCCCGCAATGCCAGGCCATAGGCGATCGCCGCCCCTACCGTACCCGCTCCAATCACCACGATGTCAGGCCGCATGAGATTCCCCCTTGCCGCCCTCGACGCTAGGACCCACGCTCCATGGCGTCAAAGTCCTTTTCCTTCGCACTCTATTCATTTGGGTTATGGAATGACGCGACGAATCAATCTGAGGCAGATCGAGGCCTTCAAAGCGGTGATCGAGCATGGGACGGTCAGTCGGGCGGCAGAAATGCTGAACGTTTCCCAGCCCGCGATGAGCAAGCTGATCGCGCACCTGGAAGAAGATGCGGGGCTGCGGCTGTTCGACCGGGTGAAGGGCCGCCTGGCGCCGACCCGTCGCGGGATGCGGCTCTACGAAGAGATCGACCGCATCTTCGCCGGAGTCCGGCAGGTCGAGAACGCCATCGACACGATCCGCCGCGACGAGCAGGGGCGGATCCTCATCGGTGTCATGCCGGCGCTCTCCGGCTCGTTCATCCAGCAGGCGACCGCCGCCTTTCTCGCCCGCCAGCCCGGCGTGTTCTGCTCGATCCAGTCGCGCAGTTCGCAATGGATCACCGACGGCCTCGTCACCCGCAAGCTCGACGTCGGCCTGGTCATCGCCCCGATCGACAATCCCTATATCGTGGCCGAACCGATGATGGGACAGCCGGTCGTCTGCATCCTGCCGCTCGGCCATCCGCTCGCAGCCAAGGCCGTGATCGTGCCGGCCGACCTGATCGACGTTCCTTTCATCTCCTTCGACCCGGAGAGCCATACCAGCCAGCGCGTGGCGAGCGTGTTGAAGGCCCACGGCGTCGAGCTCGATCCGGCCATGATCGTCAACGTGTCGCCGACCCTGTGCGAGTTCGTCGCCGCCGGCGTCGGCGTTTCGCTGGTGCATCCGCTGATCGTCGGTGGCCTGCGCGAGAAGCTCGCCATCCGGCGGTTCGAACCCACGATCCAGCTCGATTTTCAGCTCTGCCGGCTCCGCGACAGCCGGAACGCGCGCCTGGTCGACGCCTATCTGGACGTGACGCGCGAGGCGGCTGCAGCGATCTCGCGCACGATCATCGCCGAAGCCTGAGGCGGCCGCACCGCTCAATGCGGCTTCACGGTCGACAGCTCGGTGATCGGCGGCGCCAGATTCAAGGCACCCTTGAGATCGTAGCCATAGTCGAGCCGATCGCTATGGACCCAGACCTGCCGCAGGTCGAACAGTGGTATGGCGCAGACGTCCGCCATGATCTTGCGCTGCGCCTCCTTCCACATCGCCTTTTGCCCTTCTGCGTCGGGGGCCACGCGCGCCGCCTCGATCTCGTGGTCGGCGACCGCGCAATGGGAGAAGTTGCTGGCGGCGGTCGGCGTGCCGACGATCGCCCTGGAATGGAAGAATTCGCTGAGATAGGTATCGGCGATCGGGAAGCGCGCGGCACCGTAGAAGACGAGCGCGCTCAAGTCCCGCCGGACCTGGCTTTGATAGGTCGGATGATCGACGACCTGTAGTTCCAGCTTGATGCCGACTTTGGCCAACTGGGCCTGCATGACCTCCATGAACGGCTTCTGGGCCGAGATGTTCGAGACGATCGCCTTTAAAGTGATCCCGTCGGCATGCCCGGCCTCCGCCAGCAGCGCCCTGGCCTTTGCGGGATCGAAGACATAGCTGCCGACCGAGCAATCCTCGCCGAGATACCCCGGCGGGACGATCGAACAGCCCTTGGGGCCGACGTCCTTTCCGACGTAATGCACCAGGTCGTCGACATTGATCGCGGCCGCGATCGCCTGGCGCACCCTTATGTCGTTGAGCGGCGGGCTGTTCTGGTTGATGTGGAGCAGCCGGTATTCGCCCGGCTGGAAGATGTCGACGTTATAGCCCGGTCGCTTGCGCGCGGCATCGACCCAGCGCTGTTCGCGCTTGCCATCCATCAGGTCGAGCTCTCCCGACGTGAAGGCGAGTTCGCGGGTGCCGTCGGACGGAATGTTGCGCACGATGATCGTGTCGATCTTGGGCTTGCCGCGGAAATAGGCCTGGTGGGCCGCCAGCTTCACATATTGCTGGGTCACCTGCTCCACGAAGGCGAACGGGCCGGTGCCAACGGGGTGATGGCCGAAATCATCGCCGAATTTCTCGGCCGCCTTGCGGCTGATGATATTGCCGCCGTGATAGTTCGAGACACGGCCGAGGAAGCTCGCATCCGGATATTTGAGCGCGATCCTCACCGTATAATCATCGAGCCGGGTGACGCTGTCGATCGAGGCGAAATCCGACGAGAAGGTCGAGCGCTTCGGGTCGGCGGACCGGTTGAGCGAATAGACCACGTCGTCCGCCGTCAGCTCGCCCCAGTCGCCCTGGAATTCGACCCCGTGACGCAGGTGGAAGGTCCAGGTCTTTCCGTCGGCCGAGGTCTCCCAGCTCTGGGCGAGGTCGGGTTCGAGATCCCGCGGATCCGCGCTGCCGGGCTTGAAACGGACGAGGGCGTTGTAGATCCAGCCGATCAGCGTCATGTCGCCCGTGGCGCTGGCGCGGTGGGGATCGAGCGTTGCCGGGTCCCCGGAACCGACGCCGACCTGCAAGATGCTCTCCTCGGCCATCACCGGCAGAGGAAGCCACAGGACGAACAGCAGGCACGCAATCCGAGCCGCGACCTTCAGCATGCTTCCACCCCGAGACGAATGAGCCGAGGTCAAAACATCATCAGGCCGCGAGCAATCTGTCCAAGTCCAAAACCGTCTGCTCTCATTCTCAGAGGTTATGGCAGCCCGTGGAACCCCGGCATCCCTCGTCCGGCTAGTCGCGGCGGGGGCGTTGCAGCATGAAGCTTTCGAACGGCGCGATCTGCCCGTTCAGGCCGACCACGTCGTAATAGGTGACCTTGATCGTCGTGATGTCGCCGGGGTGCGAGCCCGGATCGACGGTGAAGGCGGCGAAGCCATAGGATTGCGCGGCGTTCCGCACCGCCGACCAGGGCGCGTGCTCGGTCACATAGACCGGCGCGCGCTTGCCCGTGGCCGGGTCGGGCGACGCCGCGACGGCGGTGATGACCCGGCATTGCGGCGGGTCGAACAACAGCTGGTTCGATGGAGCCGAGGTCCCGCCGCCGCCGATCACCATATGCACCGTGCCCTTGGTGGTATCGATCACATCGGTCGCCGTCGCGGCCGGAACCGGCGTCAGGGTCTGGTTCGCTTCCCGGCCGCGGACCGGGTGGGAGCGCTCGTAATGATGCTCGTGGCCGCATACCACCAGGTCGACCCCGTATTTGTCGAACAGCGGCACCCATTCCTCGCGGATGCCGAGATCCGCGCCATTGGCCTTGTCGGCGGTGGAGATCGCAACCTGATGCATGCACACCACGATCCAGTCGATGGCGCGGTCGGTCCGTGCGGCGGCCAGTTCCTTCTCCAGCCAGGCCTTCTGGGCGCCGGACGAATAGCCCCGGACATAGGAATTGCCGGCATCCTGGTAGCAGATGTCGTCGTTGGCGATGCTGACGATACGCACCGAGCCGGCGGTGAAGGCGTACCAGAGGCCCTTGGTCACGTCGGTCTGGCCGGCCGATTCGGGCACCGAGAAATAGGTCTGGTAGGCCTGGTAGCCGATCGGGCCGTTCCCCAGCTCGTTCTCATGATTGCCGGGCGACGGCATCCAGGGCCGGTTGCGGGCGCTGCGGCTGTTGTTTTCCCAGAAATCCCACCAGGTCCGCACCCGATCCTGGGCGAGATTGGCATAACAGAGGTCGCCGTTGAACAGGTGGAACAGCGGCTGCAGCCGCTCGACGCCCAGCGTGGTGTCGCCTGCCGCCGGCGAGCCGAGATTGTCGTTCACGAAGGCCGGTGGATTGGGCAACGTCACGCCCGGCGGCAGGGCGAATTTCCGGCCCAGGGTCGGCGTGCCCTGGTCGCCGAAACTGGTGAAGGTGAAAGCCGCCCGACCGCGCGGCGCGGTGCGGAACGTTCCGAACTCCGCCTGAGCCCCGTCGTGGATGGCACCATAGAGGTAAGCCGCATTCGGCTTCAGGCCGCGGATCTTCGCGTGATAGGCATAGACGGTCTGCTTGGACTTGCCGTCGACGTAGCTGACCTGTTCGGCCGCGACCGCGTGCTCGAGCTTGCCGTCGAGCCGCCCGACCATCACGCGGGGATGGCGAACGGCCTCCAGCGTGTGCCAGGACACCACGACCTCGGACGACGCATCCGCGCCGAACTGCAGATGCAGGCCGGCGACCGGTGACGTCGCCACCGGATCGGCGGCGGTGCGGGGCGCGGGTGCCGCCGCTGCCGACCCGGCCGGCAGGACGGCGGCCAAGGTCGCGGCCCCGCCGTAGAGGCCGGCGGCCGCGAGCAACTTGCGGCGGCTGAGGTCGAGCGAATGTTTGTCGTCGGTCGGCATGGTGTCGGCCCTCGCAGCTGGATCGTCGGATGGAGCCAACATTCCCAACGCATGGGAAGCCGTCTAGCGCAACACTGTGACAATGCTCCGCCTCCTAGGGACGGTGGGCCTTGAGCCGATGCCGGTGCGCGGCCTGCTTTGCCCGATTGCCGCAGATGGCCATGCTGCACCATCGTCGGCCATGCCCGCGCGTATGGTCGGCGAAAAGCAACGTGCAGGCTGGTCCTTCACAAGCCTTCACGTGGGAGAAATCCTCGGCGCAGACGAGCCGAGCCAGCGCCTCTCCGATCGGAAGCAGCAGCGCCTCCGGCGACCGCCATCGACGCGTGAAGCGAAGCTCCAAGGCGCCATTCCCCGTCCCCTGCTGCGGCACGAGCCGGCCGAAAGCCTCGTCCCGCTCCAGCAAGCGATTGAGCGGTTCCAGCTCGCGGAGGTCCTCCGCGATCAACGGCCGTCCCTTGTGCTGCCGCACGAAGCCCCCGAACCACTCGCGCAGCGCCCTCGCCTGATCGGCCACCATATCGAGTTCACCAGGCAGGGCGCGCGTTCGAATGCTCTCGAGCTCATCGGCGCGCATAAGCTGCGCTTGCTCCAGCCAGGCGAGCAACCCCTCGCCATCGCCGATCCAATCGACGGGGATATCGATCGGCGTCGCGATCGAATTCAGGAAATCCAGCCCCGGCGCATCGCCGACAAAAATCGCGGGAAGGCGGCCCATCGCAACTCCTCATCCGGTCTCGCGACGCCTCGTCGGAGCGCCCACCATGCATGAGGGTGTCAAATAACCCCTCAGAAGACCATTGACAAGTTACCTCACATTCTCACATAACCTTCTCAATACGAACATAATGGTTACGCAACCATGATCCTGGGAGAACGGCGATGAACGGGAATATGCATGTTGTCCTCGTCCACGGCGCCTGGGCCGACGGCTCCAGTTGGTCGAAGGTCATCGGGCCGCTGAAAGCCGACGGTTTCGCGGTGATGGCGGCACCTCTGCCACTGACGTCGTTCCGCGACGACGTGGCCGCGCTCGATCGGACGATCGAGCGCGCCACAGGCCCGGTCGTCCTGGTCGGTCACGCCTACGCCGGCGCCGTGATCGCCGCGACGCGCAGCGAGCGGGTAAAGGCGCTCGTCTATGTGGCGGCCCTCGCCCCCGACGAGGGAGAGACGGTCGCGGACGTGTTCTATCGCACCGAACCTCACCCACAGGCACCGACGCTCGCCCCCGATCGTCACGGACTGATCTTCTTGCCCGAGACGGCGTTCGCCGACGCCTTCGCGCAGCATGCCTCGGCGGAGGAACTGGCCGTTCTGGCGGCGGTTCAGCAGCCGATCTCGCCGGCGTGCATCACGGTGCCGGTGGATCGCCCGCTGTGGAAGGACCGGCCGTCCTGGTTCCTCGTTGCCGAGCAGGACCGCATGATCGTCGAGGCGAACCAACGTTTCATGGCCGGGCGCATGAAGGCCCGGACCCGCTCCCATCCCGTCGATCACACGCCGATGGTGAGCGCGCCATCCATCGTCCTGGACATCATCCGCGAGGCGATCGAGGGGGCTTCGGCGGACTGACCTTCGCCGCTTTCCCGCAGCCCTCGTAACCGCTCGACATAGGAGAAACAGGATGACGAACTCAGTTGCCATCGTTACCGGAGCCAGCCAGGGCATCGGTCAGGCCACGGCCATCCGCCTTGCCCGCGACTTCTCAGCACTGGTCCTGGTCGCGCGGGATCGCACGAACCTGGAGCAGACCGCCGCGGCGGTGAAGGCGGCCGGTGCGAAAGCGCTGATCATCGATGCCGATCTGGCTGAGCCCGAGGCGGCGCAAGCGGTGGTCGATCGGGCGGTGGCCGCGGTCGGTCGCATCGACGCCCTGCTCAACATCGCCGGTGCGGTGCCCCAGATCGACCTGTTCGAAATGACCGACGAACAGTGGGAGGGCGGGCTGGCGTTGAAGCTGCATGGCGCGCGGCGGCTGACCATCGCCGCGTGGCCGGCGCTGAAGGTGGCCAAGGGATCCGTCGTCTTGATGTCGGGCAATTCGGCCCTGTTTCCCAAAGCACCCTATGCGGCTGTGGGCACGATCAATGCCGCGATCGTCGCGCTGGCGAAGGCATTCTCGGACCGCGGTATCGCCGATGGCGTCCAGGTCAACAGCGTCCTGCCCGGCCCGGTGATGACCGGCCGCCGCAAGTCCTATCTCGAGCACTGGGCGCCGCTGCACGACATGACGGTCGAACAGGCAACGGCCAACTTCCCCAAGGAAGCCGGGATCGCGCGATATGGCGAACCGCAGGAGATTGCGGAGTTGATGGCGTTCCTGGTCTCGCCCGGTGCACGCTGGATGACCGGCTCCACGCTCCGCATGGATGGTGGCGAAGTGAAGTCGGTCTGAGGAAACCCGAGGTTCGGTTGGGGGTCGAGAATGAACGCTCCGGGTCGAGGCCCCAGCCGGCATCGGACGATCGAATTCGCCATTACCCTCGCGGCGGCGACGTTCCTCATGGGATCCAGCTTCGTCGCCGGCAAGATCCTGCTACAGGTCGGCATCCCGTCGCTGCTGCTCGTCGGATGGCGGTTCTTCGTCGCCGCCCTGGCGACCCTGCCGCTGGTCCTACTGGAGGGCGGCCCGCGTCGGGCGCTCTTTCCCAAAGCGGTCGGCCGCCGCGGGGCCGCATTGGTCATCCTGATCGGCCTCCTGCAGACAGGGGCGGTGATGGGCCTCCTCTTTCTCGCGATGAATTCGATTTCCGCCTCGACGGCGGCGATCCTGCTGTTCACCAACCCGATCTGGGTGGCGCTGCTGGGGCGCCTGTTCCTCAGAGAGGCGCTGCCGGCCAGCCGATTGGCCGGGCTCGTCCTCGGCCTGATCGGCGTCGGCTGCGCGATCGGGGCCGGGCCGGAATTGCTGTCGGTTGGAGACAGCGTGAGCGGCGAGATGATCGGGCTGGGCTCCTCGCTGTGCTGGGCCGTCGCGACGCTGGTGAACAAGCGGGCGGGCCTGCCGATCGGCCCCTGGGCCTTGAGCTTCTGGCAGATGTCGGTCGGGTCGCTGGCCCTGCTCGGCCTCGCCTATGGTCTGGGCCAGCGATGGCCGGACACCATGACCATCCCGCAATGGGGATGGTTCCTGTGGCTGGCCGTGCCCGCGTCGACCGGATCGTTCGGGCTCTGGTTCGTGGCACTCGGCAAGGGAGGAGCTACGAAAGCCAGCGGCTTCCTCTTCCTCGCCCCGCTCTTCACCGTCGTCTTGTCCTTCTTCGTGCTGGACGCGCCCTTATCGTGGCAGCAGGGCGTCGGCGGCATCCTGATCGGCGTCGCGCTTTGGCTGGTCAACCGCAATGCGCCCGCGCGCGGCCCCCGAGTGGAGATCGCATCCGCATCGACCGAAGGACGATCGACGCCATGATCTACCTGCTCGGGACCCGGCGCAGCGAGAAGTCGCAGCACCGTCGCGTGATCTGCGCGATCTGTTCGGCCAACGGATCGAGCGCATCGGCCCGAAAGACGGCGAAATACTGGATCGGCGGAATTTTTGGCGTGGTCTTGATCACCCGCAGCTGACCGCTGCTGATTTCGGGCAGGAAATATTGCTCGGTCAGAAACGTAGTGCCCAATCCGGCCGCTGCGAGCGCGGACAACACGCTGAGACTGTTGCATTTAACGATGCGGTTGAACTTGATGCCACTTGCGCCGAGCCAGTCGACGACGAGCTTCTGCAGGCCGGAACCCTCCGCCTGGGTGAGGATCGGGTAGTTCGCGATCTCCGCGATCGGCACCAGGTCGCCCTCCGGACCGACACCGGGCGCGCTCATCCATTGCAGCGTGACGCTGTCGAGCGGCACGTTCCTGAAATCGGCATTGGAGGGTGGATCGAGGCCGATCACGAGATCGAGCCGGCGGTCCGCCAACTTGTCGAACATGTTTACGCTGGCATCCACTTCCGGCTCCGGCACGACGTCCGGATAGCCCTCCTTCATCGCGACGATCAGCTTCGGCAACCAGGTCAGGGCCACGAGTTCGGTGACGCCGAAGCGGAACGGGCCGCTGAAGGCCAGGGGTCCGGCCGCCGTCTCGCGAAAACGCGCCTCAAGCTTCAACAGCTCCGCGGCGACGGCAACGAGGTTTTCGCCGCTCCGTGTCAGGCTGACCGCCCGATTGCTCCGGTCGAACAGGCGGGTCCCGATGAGTTCTTCCAGTTCGAGAAGGCGCTTCGAGATCGTCGATTGCGCCAGGTTCAGCCGGCCCGCGGCATCGACCACGCTGCCCAGCTTCGCGATCCAGTAGAAGGCTTCCACCTGCTTGAGGGTGATCGACATGCGCCCTGGCCAATGACATGAAGAAAAGCGATACATAATAGCGAAAAATATTCGCTTTTATTCATGTAAATATCTCTGCAGATTATTTCAAATCAGCGCTACGGCGCGCAACAATCGTGCTGATCCATGCCCGTACCCGGTCACCGTCTCCATCCCTCGTCACCTTCCGTTCCATCGGAAGTGCTCGATGGTTTCCGCAACGCGGCCGTCGCGGTCGTGTCCGACAACATGAACCGCCTGCACGGGACGCGGCAGCTGAAGCCGTTTCATCGGGGCGCGCGGCTCATCGGAACCGCCGTCACGGTCAAGACCCGGGCCGGAGACAACATGGCGCTGCACAAGGCTTACGAGCTGCTGCGGCCGGGCGACGTCCTGGTGGTCGACGGCGGCGGCGACATCGGCCAGGCGCTGGTCGGCGAAATCATGATGAGCCGGGCCCGGGCACTTGGCGTCGCCGGCTTCGTCATCGACGGCGCCATCCGCGACGTCGCGGCTTTCACGGCGTCGGATTTCCCGTGTTTCGCCCGCGGCGTCACCCACCGCGGCCCTTATAAGTCCGGCCCGGGCGAGATCAATGTCCCGGTCGCGATCGACGGCATGGTGGTGATGCCCGGCGACGTGGTCCTGGGCGACGAGGATGGCGTCGTCGTCTTCGACCGTTCGGTGGCGGCCGAGCTGATGGTGCTCGTGCACCAGCAGGAGGCGCGCGAGGCCCACGCCCTGGACGCGATCCGCGCGGGCAAATTCGACAATTCCTACATCGGCGCGTCGGGCATCGCGGATCCGCGGGACGGTGCCCGATGAGCGCCGCCGCCCAAGCGATCCCGCTGTCGGCACGGATCCAACGCATCAAGCCGTCGCCCAGCATGGTGGCGCGCGACCGGGCCCGGCAACTCCAGGCGCAGGGACGCGACATCATCGACCTCACCGCGGGCGAGCCGGATTTCGACACGCCGAAACACATCGCCGCCGCGGTCGTGGCCGCGCTCGAGGCGGGAGAGACCCGTTACACGCCCGTGAACGGCACGCCGACATTGCGCAAAGCCATCATTGCCAAGCTGGCGCGCGAAAACGGTGTCCAATACGAGATCAACCAGATCGCGGTGGGCAGCGGCGCCAAGCAGGTGATCTATAACGCGCTCGCCGCCACCATCGGCTCCGGCGACGAAGTGGTCATTCCGGCCCCGTACTGGGTGTCGTATCCGGACATGGTGCTCGCCTGCGACGGCACGCCGGTCGTCGTTCCCTGCGGCGAGAACGCCGGTTTCAAGCTGTCGGCCGAAGCGCTGGAGCAGGCGATCACGCCCAGGACGCGCTGGGTCATGCTGAATTCACCCTGCAACCCGACCGGCGCGTTCTATTCCGCAGGCGAAATGCGCGCGTTGACCGACGTGCTGATCCGCCACCCGCACGTCGCCCTGATGACGGACGACATCTACGAGCACATCCGTTTCGACGATGGCCCGCCGGTCTGCCCGGTGGTGATCGAGCCAGGACTCGCCGGCCGGACGCTGCTGGTCAACGGCGTTTCGAAGACCTATGCCATGACCGGTTTCCGGATCGGGTATGGCGCCGGTCCGGTTGCGTTGATCGCAGCGATGAACACGATCCAATCGCAATCGACCTCTTGCGTCAGTTCGACCAGCCAGGCGGCGGCGACCGCGGCGCTGAACGGCGACCAGAGCTTCGTGGCGGAAGCGCGGGCGGCCTATCGGGCGCGGCGGGATCGCGCGGTCGCGCTGCTGAACGCGATCCCGGGCCTCAGTTGCCGGTCGCCTGACGGCGCGTTCTACGTCTATCCGTCCTGCGCGGGGTTGATCGGCAAAACGACGCCGGAGGGCAAGGTTCTCGAAACCGACTTCGACATTGTCATGCATTTCCTCGATGCAGCCGGCGTCGCCATGGTCGACGGCACCGCCTATGGTTTGTCGCCCTATTTGCGCCTGTCGATCGCGACCTCGCTGAGCAACATCGAACAAGCCTGCGCGCGCCTGGCAAAGGCCTGTGCAGCACTTCGGTAACCGAACCCAGAGGACGAGGGGATATCCATGAACATGCTTCGGATTTTTGCGTTGGGCGTGGCCTTGACCGCGGGTTCCGCCGCGGTCGCCCGCGCGGACCAGCTAGCCGACATCAAGGCGCGCGGCACGCTCGTCTGCGGCACGTTGGGCACGGCGGAGCCGTTCAGCTTCCAGGATCCGAAGACCCGCGAAATCGTCGGCTATGATATCGACATGTGCCGCAAGGTCGCCGACGGGCTCGGCGTGAAGCTCGAGGTGAAGCCCATGGCGGTCGAAGCCCGCATTCCTGAACTGCTGCAGGGGCGCGTCGATATCCTGGCCGCCAATCTCGGCTGGTCGCCGGAGCGCGCCCAGCAGATCGACTACAGCTACTCGTATTTCGTCAGCCAGCAGAAGGTCATGGTGGCGGCCGATGCCGGCATCACGACCCTCGATCAGCTGGCCGGCAAGAAAATCAGCGCGCTCAAGGGCTCGTCTTCCGAACAGGGCGTGCGACGCGTCATCCCGACCGCGGAAACCGTGACGTTCCAGGATCCGTCCTCGGCGTTTCTCGCGGTGGCGCAAGGCAAGGTCGATGGCTTCTGCGCGTCCGAACTGATCCTGGTGAAGTTGCGCAAGCAGGCGGAGGCCTCTTCGCCCATGGCCATCGTCGAAAAGTCGGTCTTCGTCGAACCCTGGGGTCTCGGCATCCGCAAGGGCGAAACGGCTTTCAAGGACCAGGTCGACAAGACGCTGACGGCGCTCGATGCCTCCGGCGAAGCCGGCAGGATCTTCGCGACCTGGTTCGGGCCTGCGACCGCCTATGGCATGAAGCTGGATTTCAAGATCGAAGAGATCAAGGGCTGAGGCCGCATCTTGCGGGGCGCTTGATCCCGCCACCGTTTCGAGATCTCAACCGATGGGTTACGTCTTCGATCCCGCCGCCATCCTGACCGGCCGATATCTCGACTGGTTCATCTGGGGCACCGCCACCACGATCGGGCTGACGATCGCGGCCTGGGTGCTCGGCATGACGATGGGCATCCTTCTGACGCTCGTCCGCATGGTCCCGTTCCGGCCGCTCGAATGGCTCGTGGCGCTCTATGTCGAATTTCACCGCAACGTGCCGCTGCTCGTGCAGATCTTCGTCTGGTACTTCGCCATTCCGCAGCTTCTGCCGCGGACGATGCGCGTCTGGATCAATGGCCATCATAGCGAATTCCTGCTGGCGACGGTCGCGCTCGGCCTCGCCAGTGCGGCCTATATTTCCGAGGATCTGCGCAGCGGCATCCGCTCCATTCCGAAGACCCAGTACGAGGCGGCCCGTTCGATCGGCTTCAGCTATCTCCAGGCCATGAGTTCGGTCATTCTTCCGCAGGCGCTCCGCATCGTCATTCCGCCGCTGATCAACCAGACCCTGCTGCTGTTCAAGAACACCAGCCTGGCCATGGCGATCGGCGTTGCCGAGCTTACCTATCGCACGCGCGAGGTCGACAGCTACACCTTCAAGACCTTCGAGGCTTTCGCGATCGCCACCGTGATCTATCTCGCCATTTCCTTCGCCATCATGGCGGCGGGAAATTACGCGGATCGCCGATTCAAGCTGGAGGTCCGCTGATGCTCCAGATCCTGCAGGACAATTGGCTGCTGTTCCTCATCGGCCAATATCCCCACGGACCGGTCGGAGGGCTCGCCATGACCCTGTTCATGGCGACGCTCGGCCTCGCGCTCAGCTTTCCCTTCGCCATCTGCCTGGCCCTGGCCCGGTTGAGCCCGTTCGCCTGGCTGCGGCTGCCGGCGGCCGCCGTCACGCACACCGTGCGCGGGCTGCCGCTGCTCATGTTCGTCTTCTGGGCCTATTTCGTGGCCCCCCTGGTCATCGGCCGGGCCATCGGCGGCGTCGAGACGCTGATCATCGCGCTGGTGATCTATGAGGCGAGCTATCTTTCGGAAATCATCCGGGCCGGCATCCAGGGCCTGCCGCAGGGTCAGGTCGAAGCGGCGAAAGCGCTCGGCCTCGGCTATTTCCCGACCACCTTCAGGATCGTACTGCCGCAGGCGCTCCACAACATGTTGCCGAGCATGGTCAGCCAGTTCGTCTCGACCATCAAGGAAACCTCGCTGGGCTACGTCATCAGCGCCAACGAGGTGACGTTCGCCGCGAGCCAGGTGAACAATCAGCTCATGACGAAGCCCTTCGAAGTCTACGGCCTGCTGGCACTCACCTATTTCACGCTGTGTTTCGCGCTGACGTCGCTGGCGCGATTGCTGGAGCGCCGGATCTCGACCGGGCGCGGCGGCAATCTCGCCGCGCAACCGGCATGAGCGCGCCGATGATCCGCTTCGACAACGTCGAAAAATGGTTCGGCCCGCTCCAGGTGCTGGGCGGCATTTCCGGCGAGGTCGAGCAGGGCGAGGTGCTGGTGCTGCTCGGACCGTCGGGCTCCGGCAAGTCGACCCTGATCCGGACCGTGACGCGGCTCGAGCCGATCCAGAGGGGCCACGTCCTCGTCGGCGGCGTCGATGTCGCGTCGGGCGCGGTCGACATCAACCGGCTGCGCCAGCGGGTCGGCTTCGTCTTCCAGGCGTTCAACCTGTTCCCGCACCTGACCGCCCTCCAAAACGTGACCCTCGGCCTCGAGCGCTTGCGGAAAATGTCGAAGGTCGAGGCCCGCGGACGGGGAATGCTGGAGCTTGCCCGGGTCGGGCTGGCCGAGAAGGCCGATGCGATGCCGGCGAGGCTGTCCGGCGGCCAGCGTCAGCGCGTGGCGATCGCCCGGGCGCTCGCGATGGATCCGGAAATCATGCTGTTCGACGAGCCGACCAGCGCGCTCGATCCCGAGATGGTCGGCGAGGTGCTGCAGGTGATGAAATCGCTGGCACAGAGCGGGATGACGATGATCGCCGTCACCCATGAAATGGGCTTCGCCCGCGAGGTGGCGGATACCATCTGGTTCCTGGATCAGGGAAGGGTCGTCGAAAGCGGTACGCCGGTCGGGGTTTTCGACAACCCGCAACACGAGCGGCTCAAGCGCTTCCTCGCCCGGCACCCTTGATCGAAGCGACGGCTGGCCCCCTGGGCAGTATCTCATTGCAATATATAGAATTTTCTCGTCGCGAAGACGGCTTATGTACCGGTCTGGCGGACCCCTTGCAAGGCCCGGCATTCGGCAGAACGCGGCGCAATTCCGTCCTGAGCTGGCTAAGCCTCAACCGTGGCCGTGATGATGATGCAGGTCGGGATAGTGAGCGTGGGTATGTTTTAGCGGCCTGTGTCGGTGTCGATGCGAGTGAGGCTCCGTCAACGGCCCCTCATGCTCGTGCTGGTGATGTTCGTCATGGACGTGGACATGCTCATGTTCCATCGCCTCGTGGACGTGCTCATGCTCATGCCGCTCGGCCAGATGCAGCCACAAGCCCATGCCCATCAGCAGCCCGGCACCGACAAGCTGGACCGTCACCGGCTCCCCAAGGATCGCGACGGCAATCGCTGCACCAATGAAAGGCGCGAGTGAGAAATATGCCCCTGTCCTTGCCGCGCCGAGGTGGCGCAGCGCCAGCATGAACAGGACCAGGCTCACCCCGACACCCAGAAAGCCGACCACGGCCGCGCCGCCGATCGCCGCCAGGGGCGGCACGGTCGCACCGAGCAGCAAGGCCAGACCCACGTTCACGCTACCCGCCGCGAGGCCTTTGACGGTAGCCGTCACCGCGGGATCGGCCGAGGACAGCTTGCGCGTCAGATTGTTGTCGATGCCCCACGCGAGGCAGGCGGCGGCGATGAGTGCCGAGCCGGCATCGAGGTGCACGCTTTCACCGTTCCACGACAACACTCCTGCGCCGGCGAGGATAGTGAAGGCCCCCAGCATCAGCCGCCGGTCGACGTTCTCCCGGAACACCACCCATGCAATCAGCATGGTGGCCAGCCCTTCGAGGTTGAGCAACAGAGAGCCGGATGCGGCCGAGGTACGCGCCAGTCCCAGCATCAACAGCAACGGCCCGGCAAAGCCGCCGAAGAAGACGACCGCCACCAGCCATGGCACATCGTGACGGCGTAGCGGGGCTTCCGGTGCCGGGATGCCGAGCGCAGCCCGGACGCCATGCACGACCGCCAGGCCGATACCCGCAGCGAGGTAGAGCAGCCCGGCCAGCAGTTGCGGAGACACTGCGCCGAGCAGCAGCTTGGCGAGAGGGGCCGACGCCCCGAACAGGACGGCGGAGAGCAGAGCCAACGGCACGCCTGGCCACAAGTGTGAATGCGAGTGCTTCATTGCAGGATCTTAGCAGGTCGTTCCAGCGTCGGTGCGACGCATTGGACGAGCCATTCGGAGAGGCATTGTCACCCACCGCTGTGTACCAGCGACGAGACCTAACGCCTTGATAATCCCTAAGGTCTTGAGGAGGAAGGACCTATTTGGGGAATGGTGCCCAGGGGCGGAATCGAACCACCGACACTGCGATTTTCAGTCGCATGCTCTACCAACTGAGCTACCTGGGCTCCGGGGCAACCGAAGGAGCGCTTCTATAGGAAATATCCGCGCGCCTGTCCAGCGCGGGTTTGCATGCGGGGGATGCGCGGGAAAAGCTTGCGTCAACTCTCGGACTCGCCGCGCCGGTTGATCCGCACGTCGCGGTGGATATAGACGCTGACGACCAGCCCGAAACCGAACATCAGGGTCAGCATCGCGGTGCCGCCGTACGAAATCAGCGGCAGGGGCACGCCCACCACGGGGATCAAGCCCATGACCATCGCCGTGTTGATGAAGACGTAGAGAAAGAAGTTGAACGTGACGCCCAGTGCCAGCATCCGGCCGAAATGATTGCGGCAGCGGAGCCCGATCGCGAAGCCGTAGGCGACGACCAGAGCATAGAGCGCCAGCAGCACGCAGCCGCCCGCCATGCCGAATTCCTCGGCGAACATGGTGAAGATGAAGTCGGTGTGTTTTTCGGGCAGGAAGTTGAGGTGGCTCTGCGTGCCTTCCAGATAGCCCTTGCCCCACATGCCGCCCGAGCCCAGCGCGATCTTGGACTGGGTGATGTGGTATCCCGCCCCAAGGCTGTCGTTCTCGGGATTGAGGAAGGTCAGGATGCGCTTCTTCTGATAATCCCGCATGAAGCCGAAGGCGATCGGCACCAGCCCGGCCCCGGCGGCAATCGCGATGGCGAATTTCCACAGGCGCACGCCGGCCAGGAAGAAGATGCCGCCGGTCGACATCACCAGCATCATCGCCGTGCCCAGGTCGGGCTGCTTCATCACCAAAGCCGCCGGCACCGCCAGCAGCAGCAGCGGATAGACCAGGTAGCGCACCCGGCCGACCTCTTCCACGGTGCAGCCGTTGAAATAATGCGCCAGCACCATGACGAGACCGATCTTCATCAACTCCGACGGCTGCAGCGACAGCGGCCCCAGTTCGATCCAGCGCTGGGCGCCGAGGCCGGTGCGGCCGTGCAGGTCGACCGCGATCAGCAACACCAGGCCCAGCAGATAGATCGGATAGGCCGCCTTCAGCCAGAAGCGCACGTCGACCAGCGCCACGCCCAGCAGCAGGACCAGGGAGATGCCGTAGCGCATCATCGATTTCGACGCCCAGGGGTCGAAGCTGGCGTTGGCGGCGGAATAGAGCACCATGAAGCCGATGCCCGCGATCACGCTCAACAGGAAGATCAGTCCCCAGTTGATGCTGCGCAGCTTTTCCGCCATGTCGGGCGTATGGCCGCGGTCGGCGCCGATGCTCACGGCGTCTTCTCCGGCGGTGGCGTCGGGCTGCCGGGCGCGCCCACGGACGGCTCGGCGGCGGCCACGATCATCGGGTCGGGCGGCACGCGGCGCGACGGGTCGCGCCGCTGGCATTCGCGCAGCACGTCGCGCGCGATGGGCCCTGCGTACTTGCCGCCGCCGATGCCGTGCTCGACCACGACGGCGCAGGCGTAGCGCGGATTGCCGACCGGGGCGAACGCGATGAAGATCGCGTGGTCGCGATCCTTCCACGGCTGCTGCTCGGGCTTCTTGATGCCACGCTCGCGCTCGGCCGCGGTGATCTGCTTGACCTGCGCCGTGCCCGACTTGCCGCCCATCTCCATGCCCGGATCGGTGATGCGCGCGGCATAGGCGGTGCCGCCCTGCTCGTTGGTCACGGCGTTCATGCCCGACAGGATCGCCGCGATATGCGCCGGGTTGAAATCCAGCGTCGCGAATTCCTTGGCACCCAGGTCGGGATCGAACGGCTTGCCCGGCTCCATCACGCCGGCGGCGCGGACCAGGCGCGGCACGATCACGCGGTTCGAGATGATGCGCGACAACATGGTCGCCAGCTGCAGCGGCGTGCCCGCGATATAACCCTGGCCGATGGCGATCGACGGCGTGTCGCCATCGACCCAGCGCTGGCCGAACCGGGCGAGCTTCCAGGCCCGCGTCGGGATGATGCCCGGCCGCTCGTTCGGAATGTCGATGCCGGTCAGCTCGCCCATGCCCAGGCGGTTCGCCATCGCGGCGACGCGGTCGACGCCGATCTTCATGGCCACTTCGTAGAAATACACGTCACAGGAATTCTTCAGCCCGCCATGCAGGTCGAGCGTGCCGTGGCCGCGGTGCTGCCAGCAATGATAGTCATGGTCGCCCAGGGTGAAGACCCCCGGACAATTCACTCGGAAGTCCGCCGTGATCATGCCGGATTCCAGCGCCGCCATGGCGACGACCGGCTTGAAGGTCGAGCCGGGCGGATAGACGCCCTGGATCGCCTTGTTGTTGAGCGGCGTGTGCGGGTCGGTATTGAGCGCGCCCCACACCGCGTTGGTCAGCCCCTGGGTGAAGGTATTGGCATCGTAGGACGGCGAGGACGCCATGGTCAGGATCTCGCCCGTCACCACGTCGATCACGACGCAGGTGGCGCTTTCCTCCGAGCGCAGGCGACGCATGGTGAAATCCTGCAGCGCCATGTCGATGGTCGTCGCGATCTCTTCGCCCGGCCGGCCGTCGTCGCGGCTGATCTCGCGCACGATGCGACCGAACGCATTGACCTCGATCTGGCTGGTGCCGGCCGTGCCGCGCAGCTCCAGGTCCTGGGCCTTCTCGATCCCGGCCTTGCCGATGCGGAAGTCCGGCAGCTCCATGACCGCTTCGCCGGTCAGCTCCTTTTCCGCCACCGGCGCCACATAGCCGGTGATGTCGGTCACCCGATCGCCGAACGGATAGTAGCGATTGCGGCCGACCTCGATCTGGACGCCCGGCAGTTCCGGGATATTGACCTCGATGCGGGCGACCTCTTCCCAGCTGAGGTTCTCGCGCACCATGATCGGCACGAAGGAATGCTTGCGCTTCATCTCGCGCAGCACCCGGTGGCGCTCGTTGTCGCCCAGCGGGATCAGCGTGCCGATCGCGTTCAGGGTGCTGTCGATGTCGCCGGCCTGTTCGGCGACGATGACGACCCGGTAGCTCTGCTGGTTGACGGCGAGCGGCACGCCGAACCGGTCGAGGATGCGGCCGCGCTGGGGGGCGAGCAGCCGGACGTTGATCCGGTTCTCCTCGGCCAGCACCTTGTATTTGTCGGCCTGCAGCACCTGCAGGTAATACATGCGCGCGGCGAGCGTGCCGACCAGGCCGGCCTGGATGCCGCCCAGCATCAGGGTGCGGCGGGTCAGCACCTTGTAGCGGCTCTTGTCCTGGGCGAGCGGGCGCGTCTTCATCGCGTCATGACCCGCTGGACGCGCGAGAACACCCAGGACAGCACCGGATAGAACGCCGCGGTCAGCACCGCCTGGAACGCGAAGCTGCGCGGATCGAGCAGCCGGCCGCTATAGAGCACGCCCACGCCCCAGATCACCACGGTGACCGCCGCGGTTGCGATCGCGAAGCCCCACCACAGGATCGGGAAATGCTTGCCGACGAAGAATTTGCGCTGGCTGAGCACGGTCGCGCGCACGATCAGCAGCGCGAACGGTGTCACGCCCGGCGGCCCGAAGGTCAGCAGGTCGACCAGGAGACCGATCAGAAACACCACCACATAGGGCAGGTGATCCGGTCGATAGATCGTCCAGTAATAGATCGACATCAGCACGAAATTCGGCGTCACCTGGGCATAGCCCGGAATGCCCAGGGGTATCACGGACAGGATCGCCAGGACCAGGGTGAAGGCGGCCGGAACCAGCTTTTGGCCGATGCCGTAGACCGGCTCGACCGGCTTTGCCTTCATGGCGTCGGACCGGCCTCGCCCTTCCCCGCGTCGCCCTTGGCCCGCTTGGCGGGCTTGGGCTGCGGCACCGCATCCGGCGGCAGCACGCCGGCCAGGCCGAAATCGACCACGCGCAGATATTCGACCCGGCTCAGGTCGGCCAGCGGCTCGACCCGGATGTTCAGGCCCTCGACGCTCGAGACCGTACCCACCGGCATGCCCGGCGGGAACACGCCGCCATCGCCCGAGGTCACCACCCGGTCGCCGACGTTGATCTTGGCATGGGCGCCCAGATAGGCCAGCTGCGGCCGGTCGGTATTGTCGCCGGCCAGGATGGCGTGCTCGTGGCTGCCGTCGATCACGACCGGGATGCGGGAATTGAGATCGGTGATCATCAGCACGCGGGCGGCCCGGTCGCCGACCTCGGTCACGCGGCCGATCAGGCCGGTGCTGGCCGCAGCCGCCTGACCCTTGGCAACGCTGTCGAGCGTGCCGCGATTGACCAGCAGGTTGCGCGAGAAGGCACCGCCCGAGGTGCCGATGACCCGGGCGGTGATGAACCAGGTCGACCCGTCCGGCTGGTAGTTCAGCAGGGTCCGGAGGCCGGAATTCTCGTTATCGAGGCGGCGCGCGACCTGCTGCCACTGCATCAGCGCGGCGTTCTCGGTCTTCAGGCGCTCGTTCTCATGATAGAGGTCGGTCAGCGCGCGGACATGGGCGGCCGCGTTGGTCACGGCGGCGACCGGCTGGGTCACCGCTTCCAGCACCGGCGCCAGCACGTCGTTGGTTCGGGTCCGGATGCGCTCGACCAGGCTGCCGTCGGCACGGCCGATCACCATGATCGCGACCGACATCAGCACCAGCGCCGAATAGGCGAAGCGCTGCGCCGCCGATTTCAGCGGGCCGACCAGATGCGAAACGGGTGCCGAACGCGATTTCACGGGACGTCCCCCGGGTGGAATGCGACCTTCGAGCGAAGCGTTGGGGCCGAACCCCAGGCTTCGCTCAATGTCCTGATATCGTCCGATAAGGAAAAGAAATCCTTACCGGAAACGCAACGATGCCGACGCCGCGTCACAAATATGACGCGCCCGGCAGGGCGGAACGGCAAGGCATCTGGCGTCGAGGGCATGGTGGAAGACAACCCGGCCGGATCGAATTCGGGTCAGTACATGCTGATGAGCACGTTGCGCAGCGCCTTGTCCTCCAGCGCGCGGCCCGTGCCCATGGCGACGCAGGTCAGCGGATCGTCGGCGATCGACACCGGCAGGCCGGTCGCATGGCGCAGGATATAGTCGAGATTGGACAGCAGTGCGCCGCCGCCGGTCAGCACGATGCCCTTGTCGACGATGTCGGCGGCAAGTTCCGGCGCCGTATGCTCGAGTGCCACCTTGACCGCCTCGACGATGGCACCGACCGGCTCGGCCAGGCTCTCGGCGATCTGCCGCTCGCTGATCACCAGTTCCTTCGGCACGCCGTTCATCAGGTCGCGGCCGCGGATCTCCATGACCCGGCCCTCGCCGTCTTCCGGCATGCAGGCCGACCCGATTTCCTTCTTGATCCGTTCGGCCGAGCCTTCGCCGACCAACAGGTTATGGTTGCGGCGCATATAGGCGATGATCGCCTCGTCCAGCTTGTCGCCGCCGACCCGCACCGAGCGCGAATAGACGATGCCGGCCAGAGACAGCACGGCCACCTCGGTCGTGCCGCCGCCGATGTCGACCACCATGGATCCGGACGGCTCGGTCACCGGCAGGCCGGCGCCGATCGCGGCCGCCATCGGCTCCTCGATCAGGTAGACCCGGCGGGCGCCAGCGCTCTCGGCGGATTCCTGGATGGCGCGGCGCTCGACCGCGGTCGAGCCCGACGGCACGCAGACGATGATCTCGGGCGAGGCGAAGCTGCGCCGGTTGTGAACCTTGCGGATGAAATGCTTGATCATTTCCTCGGCGACTTCGAAGTCGGCGATGACGCCGTCGCGCAAGGGGCGGATGGCCTGGATGTTGCCCGGCGTGCGGCCGAGCATGAGCTTCGCCTCGTCGCCAACCGCCAGGACCTGCTTCTTGCCCTTGGTGTTCAGGATGGCGACGACCGACGGCTCGTTCAGCACGATCCCACGGCCTTTCACATAGACCAGGGTATTCGCCGTGCCGAGATCGATCGCCATATCGGCGGACATCCAGCCCAGTAGTGATCCAAACATGTGTCTTTGCTCGATGGTACGATTGAACGAATTATCCGGGGTGTCCCGAGCCGGTCGGGTCGGGCTCGGGTCTGGACGAGGCGGGTCTAGGGGAGCGTTCCGTGCGATCCGTCGGTCGGCGTCGAAGCGGTCGCGCTCGTGCGACGCACGAGCGGCGGGACGGTTGGGTCGGACACGGAACGAATGATCATCAACATCGGGACGCAAATCCGCCGGACGATCGCCGTCCGGCACGGGCGCGACTAGGTCTAACGGGTCGGCCCTGGAGTCGCAATTGGATTCATGAGGCGATTTCAAGGCAAATCCGACGGATCCTGCGGGCTCCGGCGGCGGCCATCGAGAGAAACCATCGTCGGGTGAGACGCGGATCACGCCCCCTGCGGCGCGCCAATGGATTACAATCCAACGGAGAAGTTCCAGACACCGGGTGAAATCGACATGGCCGACGCACACACCGCGGAGTTTCCCGACAGCCAGATGGCGCCACCCAGCGATGCGGTGCGGGTGGGTCCGGTCCCTGCCGGCACGACGATCGAGGTCAGCCTCTATCTGAAGCGCCGGATCGGCGAGACCCAGGCGATCGCCGGCGCCGGCGACCGGCGCAAGGCGCTGGCCGACCACCGCGCCACGGGGCACCGGGACGACATCCAGCGGGTCCGCGCTTTCGCCGCCGACCATGGCCTGACCGTGGTCTCTGTCGAACCTGCGCGGCGCCTCGTCAAGCTGTCCGGTCCGATCTCGGCCTGCGAGGCGGCATTCGGCACCACGCTCGATCTCTATCGCCAGGGTGATCGGCAGTTCCGCGCGCGGACCGGCACGCTGCGCCTGCCGGTCGAGCTGCTGCCGATCGTCGAGGCGGTGCTGGGCCTCGACGATCGCCCCGCCGCCTTCGCCAAGGCCCTGCCGATGACCGGCGTCCCGATCCCAGCCGGCTATCGCCCGAACCAGATCGGCGCATTTTATGGTTTCCCGATCGGCGTCACCGGCGCCGGGCAGTGCATCGCCATCATCGAGCTGGGCGGCGGCTATCTCGACGGCGACAACCAGGCGGCCTTCCAGGCGATGGGGCTGCCCCTGCCCACGATCGTCGCGGTCCCGGTCGATGGCGCCGCGAACGCGCCCGGCCATTCGACGGCCGCCGACGAAGAGGTCGCCCTTGACCTGCAGGTCGCGGGCGGCGTGGCACCGGGCGCCACGCTCGCAATCTATTTCGCGCCCGCGACCTATGCCGGCTTCGTCGATGCGGTCAGTGCCGCTATCCACGACACCGCCCACAAGCCCAGTGCGATCTCCATCAGTTGGGGCATCGACGAGAGCGCCTGGTCGGGGCCGGCACGCCAGGCGATGGATTCGGCGTTCCAGGACGCGGCGACCCTGCGCATCTCCGTGTTCGTCGCCTCCGGCGACAATCTCGCGACCAACGGCAACAAGGATGGGGCGCTGCACGTGCAATATCCGGCGTCGAGCCCCTGGGCGATCGGCTGCGGCGGCACGGCGATCGCGACCGACGGCCAGGCGATATCGAGCGAGGCGGCGTGGAGCGACACCGGCAACGGCGAGGGCACCGGCGGCGGCATCAGCACGCTTTATCCGGTACCGGACTTCCAGAAGCCCGCCAATGCCGCCACGGGTCGCGGCGTGCCCGACGTCGCCGGCAGTGCGGCCCAGCCGAGCGGTTATGCCGTCATGCTGAACGGTGTTTCGAAGGTGATCGGCGGCACCAGCGCGGTCGCCCCGCTGTGGGCGGGTCTCGTCGCACTGATCAACGAACGGGCAAGCCAGCCGGTCGGCTTCTTCCTGCCGACGCTCTATGCGGAACCGGATCTGCTGCGCCCGATCACCGAGGGCGACAACAAGCCCAAGGGCACCGACACGGGCTACGCCGCCGGACCGGGTTGGAACGCCTGCACCGGATTGGGCGTGCCCCGCGGACAGGCGCTGTTCGATCGGTTCACGGCATCAAAAACATAGGCCTTCATTCCCGCTTTCGCGGGAATGAAGGGATAAAGAACGGGTGCCGGTTTCCCGACCTCAGTTCTTGGTCTTGTCGACCAGGCGGTTCTTGGCGATCCAGGGCATCATCGCGCGCAGCTTCTCGCCGACCTGCTCGATCGGATGCTCGGCATTGCGGCGGCGCATCGCCTTGAAGCTCGCCTGACCGGCCTTGTTCTCCAGCACCCAGTCGCGGGCGAAGCGGCCGGACTGGATGTCGTCCAGCACGCGCTTCATCTCGGCCTTGGTCTCGGCCGTGACGATACGGGGGCCGCGGGTATAGTCGCCGTATTCGGCCGTGTTCGAGATCGAGTAGCGCATGTTGGCCATGCCGCCCTCATAGATGAGGTCGACGATCAGCTTCACCTCGTGCAGGCACTCGAAATAGGCCATCTCCGGCGCATAGCCGGCCTCGACCAGGGTCTCGTAGCCGGCCTGGATCAGCGAAGTGAGGCCGCCGCACAGCACGGCCTGCTCGCCGAACAGGTCGGTCTCGCATTCTTCCTTGAACGTCGTCTCGATCACGCCGGCCCGGCCGCCGCCGATGGCCGAGGCGTAGGACAGCGCGATCTCGAGCGCATTGCCCGACGGGTTCTGCGCGACCGCGACCAGGCAGGGCACGCCGCCGCCCCGCTGATATTCCGAGCGCACGGTGTGGCCCGGGCCTTTGGGCGCGATCATGAACACGTCCAGGTCGGGCCGGGGCTCGATCAGCTTGAAATGCACGGCCAGGCCATGGGCGAACGCGATGGCCGCCCCCTCGCGCAGGTTCGGCTTCAGCTCGTTTTCCCAGATGTCGGCCTGCAGCTCATCCGGCGTCAGTACCATGACCACGTCGGCACCCTTGGCGGCCTCGGCGGCGGACTTGACCGTGAAGCCGGCAGCTTCGGCCTTCTTGGCCGTGGCGGAGCCGGGCCTGAGGCCGATCACGACATCCTTGACGCCGCTGTCCTTGAGGTTGTTGGCATGGGCATGGCCCTGGCTGCCATAGCCGATCACGGCGATCTTCTTGCCCTTGATCAGGTTCACGTCGGCATCGTGATCGTAATAGACGCGCATCGTTCGTACTCTCGTTGGGGCGCCGGTTCGGGCGGCGCAGGCGTGATGGGATGAAACTTACAGTGCCACGGTGCCGCGCGACATGGCGGCGATGCCGGTACGGGCCAGTTCGACGAGGCCGATCGGCGCCACCAGTTCGATGAAGGCGTCGAGCTTCTCGCTCGACCCGGTCACTTCGAAGATGAAGGATTCGATGGTCGAATCGACGACCCGCGCCCGGAAGATCTCGGCAAGGCGCAGGGCCTCGATGCGCCGCTCGCCGGTCCCGGCCACCTTGATCAGCGCCAGCTCGCGCTCGACATGGGGGCCCTCCTCGGTCAGGTCCTTCACGGTATGGACAGGCACCAACCTGGACAATTGCGCCTTGATCTGCTCGATCACCATGGGCGTACCCGACGTCACCAGCGTGATGCGCGACAGGCTGTTGCTGCGCTCGACCTCGGCGACGGTCAGGCTTTCGATATTGTAGCCGCGGCCGGAAAACAGGCCGATCACGCGGGCGAGCACGCCCGGTTCATTGTCGACGACGACGGCGATGGTGTGGCGCTCGGTGGCGGTCTGGATCGGAGCCATGGGGTGCTTCCTCGTGCGGGCGGTAGGACGGATAGAGGGACGGCCGCTCTATACGAGCACCATCCCCTCCTCCGCGCCCGACGTGGTGCCAGGCCGATCTTCCGGTCCCAGCAGCATCTCGTTATGCGCCGCGCCCGACGGGATCATCGGGAAGCAATTCTCCGTCGGGTCGACCGCGACGTCGACGATGACCGGTCCCGGCGTCTCGATCATGCGCCGGATCGTATCGTCCAGGTCCGAGACGGCGCTGACGCGCAGGCCGGTGGCACCGAACGCGTCGGCCAGCTTGACGAAGTCCGGCAGCGCCTCGGAATAGCTCTCCGAATAGCGCCCGCCATGGACCAGTTCCTGCCACTGACGGACCATGCCCATGTACTGGTTGTTGAGGATGAACACCTTCACCGGCAACCGGTACTGGGCCAGCGTCGACATCTCCTGGATGTTCATCAGGATCGAGGCCTCGCCGGCAATGTCGATGACCAGCGCGTCTGGATGCGCGATCTGCACGCCCATCGCCGCCGGCAGGCCGTAGCCCATGGTGCCGAGCCCGCCCGAGGTCATCCAGCGGTTCGGCCCTTCGAACTTGAAGAACTGCGCCGCCCACATCTGATGCTGGCCGACCTCGGTCGTGACGTAGGTGTCGTAGCCCTGCGTCAGCGCATGCAGCCGCTCGATGGCATATTGCGGTTTGATGATCTTGGTCGTGTCCGAATAGGCCAGGCAATTGCGCGACCGGCGCCGGTCGATCTCGGCCCACCAGGGCGCGAGTGTCTTCGGATCCTTGCGATAGCCGCGCGCCTTCATCGTCGCGATCAGCGCCTTCAGACTGGCCGTCACGTCGCCGACGATGCCGATGTCGACCCGGACGTTCTTGTTGATCGAGGATGGGTCGATGTCGATCTGGATCTTCTTGGAATGGGGCGCGAAGGCGTTGATCCGGCCGGTCACCCGGTCGTCGAAGCGCGCGCCGATCGCCAGCATGACGTCGCTGTCATGCATGGCATGGTTCGCCTCGTAGGTCCCGTGCATGCCCAGCATGCCGAGGAACCGCGGATCCGATGCCGGCAGCGCGCCCAGGCCCATCAGGGTCAGCGTGCAGGGAAAGCCGGTCAACTCGACCAGTTCCGCCAGCAGCCGGCTCGCCTCCGGTCCGGAATTGATGATGCCGCCGCCGCCGTAGAGGATCGGCTTCTTGGCGCCCATCAGCAGCTGGGCCGCCGCCTCGATGCCTTCCGGCGCCGGCTCCATGCGCGGCCGATAGGTTTTGTGCTCGACTGCATCGGGCGAGGTATAGACGCCGGCGCCCACCAGGATGTCCTTGGGCAGGTCGATCACGACCGGACCCGGCCGGCCGCTGCGCGCGACGAAGAACGCCTCGTGCACCGTGCGGGCCAGCTTACCGATGTCCTTGACCAGGTAGTTATGCTTCGTGCACGGCCGGGTGATGCCGGTCGTGTCCGCCTCCTGGAACGCATCGTTGCCGATGAGATGGGTCGGCACCTGGCCGGTCAGGCAGACCACCGGGATCGAGTCCAGAAGCGCGTCGGTCAGGCCGGTCACGGCATTGGTGGCGCCGGGGCCGCTCGTCACCAGCACGACGCCGACCTTGCCGGTCGAGCGGGCATAGCCTTCCGCCGCATGAACCGCCGCCTGTTCGTGGCGCACCAGGATATGGCGAATCGAATTCTGCTGATAGAGTGCGTCGTAGAGCGGCAATACCGCGCCGCCGGGATAGCCGAAGATGACCTCGACGCCCTGGTCTACGAGCGCCTTCAGCACGATTTCCGCGCCGTTCAGCGCGCGTGCTTCGGATCCCGTGGACGTCGTTCCGCCAGTCATCATACAGCTCCTCGGACTTTGCCCCGCACCTTTGCAGGGATGCGGAAACTAGCGAGCGGAGATTGCGCGGGTCAAGTCCAATCGCGAATTTTCTGACAAACGGACGCATGTAAACTATGCGAAAGTTGCGTGTCTAAAATTTCAGCATCGGCTAACTGCCTGCGAAACCAGGTAAATTGGCGTTTGGCGTAGTTGCGCGTCGCCTGCTGCGCCGCGGCCGTCGCGGTCGCCAGATCCAGCTCGCCGGCCAGATGGCGCACCAGTTCCGGCACGCCGACCGCCTTGCAGATGGGCAGGTCGGGGGACAGGCCGCGCGCGATCAGCGCGGCCACCTCGTCCAGCGCACCGGCCGCGATCATCCCCTGCAGACGGCCGTCGCAGGCGGCATAGAGCGCGTCGCGCGGCGGCAGCAGTACGAACTGCCGGCTGTCGTAGCGCGGTACGTCTTGCGCCCCGGCCCGCTGCCAGTCGCCGAGCGTCCGCCCGGTCGCGGCAACCACTTCATAGGCGCGGACCAGCCGCTGGCTGTCGCCGGCCGGCAGGCGCCCGGCCGCGGCGGGATCGAGCCTTGCCAGTTCCACGCGGAATGCCTCACCACCGACCTCGCGGTGGCGCGCCCGGGCCGCTTCGCGCATGGCATCGGGAATTTCCGGCACCGCCGCGATGCCCTGCAGCAGCGTGCGGAGGTAAAGCCCAGTGCCGCCGACCACGATCGGCAGGCGGCCCGCCCGATGGGCCGCCGCGATCTCGCCATGGGCCAGCGCCGCCCAGCGCGCGGCCGAACAAAGCTCGGCCCCGTCGAGAATTCCGTCGAGCCGATGGGGCGCCGCCGCCAGCGCCGCATCGTCGGGCCGCGCCGTCAGGATCCGCAGGTCGCGATAGACCTGCATGCTGTCGGCATTGATGATCGTGCCATCGAAGGCGCGTGCGATCCCCAGCGCCAGAGCGGATTTGCCGCTGGCCGTGGGACCGGCGACGATGATGAGCTTTCCGGACATGGTCGCAGCAATACCAGGGTTGGCGGTCAGCGACGAGGCTGGACAGAACCCCGGCCGCCCGCGATAAGGGCGGCCATGACCGACCATGTCCTGACCCTGATCGCCGCCGCCCGTGACGGCCTCGCCGCCGAGACCGTCGATGCCATCGCCGACGCTCTGCGGCACCTGGGCGCCGACGTCGGGCGACCGGACTGGCTCGCCCCCGGCACCGCCTGCGACGTACCCTTCGCCGAGTTGAACGACGACCAGGCCGATGCTGCCGCACGCGCATTGCTGGGCGATGCCCCGGTCGACGTGCTGGCCCAGCCCACGGCCGAGCGGCGCAAGCGGCTGCTGATCGCCGACATGGAATCGACGCTGATCGAGAACGAGATGCTCGACGAGCTGGCGGACTATGTCGGCAAGCGCCAGGAGATCGCCCGGATCACCGCCCGCGCCATGAACGGCGAGCTGGATTTCCGCGGCGCGCTGGACGCCCGTGTCAAGCTGCTGGCCGGGCTCGGCGAGAACGTACTCGATGAGAGCGCCAAGCTGATCCGCTACATGCCGGGTGCCCGGGCGTTGGTCGCGACCATGCAGGCGAACGGCGCCCGGACCGCGATCGTGTCGGGCGGCTTCCGCTGCTACACCGCGCTCGTCGCGCGCGAATTGGGCGTCGATCGGGAATTCGGCAACATGCTGGAGGTGAAGCGCGGCAAGTTGACCGGCCGGGTCGTGCCCCCGGTGCTGGGCCGCGAGGCAAAGCTCGAGACCCTGGTCCGGCTCGCGGCCGAGGCGTCGCTGCCGCTCGCGGCCACGCTCGCGACCGGTGACGGCGCCAACGATCTCGACATGATCGGCGCGGCCGGCCTGGGCGTAGCCTTCCGCGCCAAGCCGATCGTGGCGGGCAAGGCGAAATGGCGCATCACATACGGCGACCTGACGGCCCTGCTCTATGCCCAGGGCTATCGCGCCGGCGAGATCGTCGCGGCCTGACCCCGTTGCACCGCCCTCCCGACCTTCCCACATGAAGGTCGGTGCGATCGCGCGCGGTTCCGCGGCCCGCGCCTCGCCGATGGAGGATCTGTCATGACGCCCGAAGAACGGCAATTGCTGAACGGCCTTGCGGATCGTATCCGCAACGCCCCCGCTCAGCAGAAGGACGAGGAGGCGGTCGCCTTGATCCGCGACCTTGTCCAGGCCCGCCCCGACACGAGCTATATCCTGGCGCAGACCACGCTGATGCAGGATTTCGCCCTGCGCTCGGCTCAGGCCCAGATCGCCGATCTGCAACGCCAGCTGGCCGACGCCAAGCAGACCGCGCCCGCGTCCGGCGGCAGCTTCCTCGGCGGCCTGTTCGGTGGCAGCCCCAGCGTGCCGGCGGCCGGCAGCGTGCCCCCTGCCAACCCCTGGGCCCGTCCGGCCCAACCCTACGCGCAGCCGGCCTATACCCAGCCGGTCTATGCCGCCCCGGTGCTGCAGCCGAGCCAGACCTCGGGCTTCCTGCAGAGCGCCGCCCAGACCGCGGTCGGCGTGGCCGGCGGCATGCTGCTGTTCGAGGGCATGGAATCCCTGTTCTCCGGCCATCACGGCGGCTGGGGCGGCTATGGCGGCGGCCCCTGGGGCGGCGGCGGTTTCGGCGGGGGCTATGGCCCGACCGAGAACATCACCGAGGTCGTCAACAACAATTATTACGATGCGCCCGGCGGCGGCCAGCAGCAGACCGACTTCACCCAGGACCCCGCAAACCTGCAGGACGACGGTTTCACCGATGCGAGCTTCGACGACGGAGGCAGCGATTTCGGCGGCAACGACGACCAGTCGATCTGATCACGGGAGCCTGGGCCGGACGCCCTACGAATCCGCCAGCGGCATCCAGGGCAGCCGACCGATCTCGATGCCCTCGTCGGCCAGTTCCTCGGCTTCGTCTTCGGTCGCCTGACCGTAGATGCCGCGCTGCTCGGTCTCGCCGTAATGGATCTTGCGGGCTTCCTCGGCGAAGCGGTCGCCGACGTTCTCGTGGCTTTCCTCGACCACCTTGCGCAGCGTGCGCAGCAGCGTGATCGCCTGGGCCGGGTCGGGCAGGTTATTCGATTTGCGGCCGACCGCAGGTGCCATCAGCGCACGATCGACCTGCTTGTCGCCGCACACGGGACAGGCGATTTCCTGGGCCGACTGCTGGGCCTCGAACGCGTCGCTGTTGCGGAACCAGCCTTCGAACCTATGGTCGGACGGGCAGCGCAGTTCGTAGAGGATCATCGGATGTGCATGAGCTTCGGGTGGGACGGGGGCAGGCAATGAGCGATCCGCTGGGCGTGCCGTCGCCGTGGGTGCGCCGGTTCGCCCATCTGGTGGAAAAGGGCGGCGCGGTGCTGGACCTGGCGGCCGGGGCCGGGCGCCATGCGCGCTTCTTCGCCGGGCGCGGCCATCCAGTCACGGCGGTCGACCACAACCTCGACGGCATGGCGGATCTGGCGGCGGACGGACCGGTCGCGCGGATCCGGGCCGATCTGGAAGACGGCAGCCCGTGGCCGCTCGGAGACCGGCAGTTCGCCGGCATCGTCGTCACCAACTACCTGCACCGGCCGCTGCTGCCGATCCTGGCGGACGCGCTGACGCCGGGCGGCGTGCTGATCTACGAGACCTTCGCGGTCGGCCAGGGCGAGTTCGGCCGACCCAGCTCCGAGAATTACCTGCTGCGGCCGAACGAACTGATCCGGGTGTTCGGTCCATTGCTCACGGTCGTCGGTTTCGAGCATGGCATCGACTACGCGCCCAATCCCAAGGCGGTGCAGCGCCTGGCAGCGGTCAAGGGACGCGATCTCGTACCGCTGTGACATGGGTCAGGCCAGTCGGGGCGGCGCGAACGGGCGGTCGTGCTGCAGCGACGGCACCATCCGGCGTGCTTCGGCGATGCGGCCCAGATCGAGCTCGGCGGTGACGATGCCGACCGCCTCGCCGCCATCGGCCAGCACCTCGCCCCAGGGATCGACGATGAGCGAGTGGCCATAGGTCTTGCGGCCCTCGGCGTGGGTGCCGGTCTGGGCCGGCGCCAGCACGAAGCAGCCGGTTTCGATCGCCCGCGCACGCAGCAGGGTGTGCCAGTGGGCGCGGCCCGTCGCGACCGCGAAGGCCGACGGGATGGTCAGGATCTCGGCGCCGGCCTGGGCCAGCGCGCGGTAGAGTGCGGGAAAGCGCAGGTCGTAGCAGACGGTCAGGCCGACGCGGGCGAACGGCGTCTCAACCACGACCGTCGCCTCGCCGGGCCGGAACTGTGAGGATTCCCGATAGCTCTCGCCGCCGGCCAGGTCGACGTCGAACATGTGGATCTTGTCGTAGCGCGCGGCGATGCCGCCGTCGGGCGCGAACAGGTAGGACCGGTTGGCGAGCCGGTCTTCGTCGGGCAGCTTGACCGCCATCGAGCCGGCGAGCAGCCAGGCGCCGGTCTCGCGCGCCAGCTCGGCGAAGAAGCTGATCGCGTGCGGGTTCGCCTCGTCCTCGGCCTTGGCGAATTTCGGCTCGCGCTTGGGCTCCAGCATGACCGCCACTTCCGGCGTCAGGATGAAGCCCGCTCCGGCGTCGCGGGCCCGGCGCGTCATGTCGCCGATGGTCTGGAGATTGGGGTCGACCTCGCGGCCGGCGGAGATCTGCAGGCAGGCGACTGTGATACGATCGACCATGAGGTCTCCGTCCGGTTCGAGGCTCAGGAAGCGAGCTTGGCGTCGAGTTGGCCGGCGCGATCCATCGCATAGAGATCGTCGCAGCCGCCGATATGCTCGCCGTTGATGAAGATCTGCGGCACCGAGGTGCGGCCGCCGGCGCGGCTCAGCATCTCGTCGCGCCGCGCGGGTTCCTCCATCACGTCGATATTCACGTACTCGACGCCCTTCTTGCCCAGCAAGGACTTGGCGCGGGCGCAATAGGGACAGAACATCGTCGAATAGACTTCCACCTGGGCCACAGGGACTCTCCGGGAAATAATAAGGTCTCTTGCGATATAGGCGAGATCGGGCGCCGTTGCCAGTGACTGCAGCCTTGCAAGTCTCAAGGGGCCGCCCCGCCCGGCAGGCGCATTGCGCGGGCCAGGGTCAGCACGTCGACCTCGGTCGCACCGGCGCGCTTCAGCACGCGGGCGCAGGCCTCGATCGTGGCGCCGGTGGTCAGCACGTCGTCGACCAGCAGGATGCGTTTGCCGGCAACCGCCACGCCCGGTTTTACGGCGAAAGCGCCGCGCACGTTTTCGGCGCGCTGCAGGCGCGACAGGTGGCCTTGGCTGCGGGTGCGCCGCCGGCGGACCAGCAATTCGGGGGGCGAAGCGCGGGGCAGTGGCAGCGCGCGGCGTCCAGGCCGCAACCGCGGCCTGGGCCAACAGGGCCGACTGGTTGAAGCGGCGGCGGAACAGCCGGGTCCAATGCAGCGGCACCGGCGCCACCAGGTCGGCCGTCGCCAGCAGTTCCGCCCCGCTGCGGGCGAGCCATTGGCCGAAGGCGGGCATGCCGTGCAGCCGGTCGGCATGCTTGAACGCGAGGATCAGCCGGCGCGAATGATCGTCATAGGCAAAGACCGCGCGCGCCCGGCCATAGGGCGGCGGATAGGCGACGCATTGCGCGCATTCGGCGCCCAGGCCCGCATCATAGGGAAATGGCAGGCCGCAGCAGGCGCAGCACGGCGGACCCAGAAAGCTGATGTTCTGCCAACAGGCGGCGCATAGCGCGCCCTGGGTCTCGACGGCCCCGCCGCACGACAGGCAGCGCGGCGGCAGCAGCGCGTCCAGCACCATCCGGCCGGCCGCGACCAGCCGGCGCCGGGTGCCCTCGAACCGGGCGGGATCGACCGCATCGTCGAGATCCATGGAAGCTTGCTTCGGTTGCCTCAGCCATCCCCACTCTGCGCGGGACCGCCCGCGCGGGCAAGCTTGGCAGCGGGGGACCGGGCGGTTCATAGTCCGCCGCCATGAGCGACGACATCATCATCTTCGACCGCGCGGCCGTGCGCCGCCACCGCGAACGGTCGGCACTGTTTCCGGGCGACACCCGCTTCCTGCATCGCGCCGTCCAGGAACGGCTGATCGACCGGCTGAACGACGTTCGCCACCGCTTTGCCCGGGTGCTCGACCTCGGCGTCGGCGACGGCGGCCTCGCCGCCCTGCTGGCCGAGGCGGGCCAGGCGCCCGACATCGTCTCGTTCGACCCGGCCTGGCGCTTCGCCCGGCAGCAGCCGATGGGTGTAGTCGGCGAGGCGGAGGCGCTGCCGTTCCGCGCGGCGAGCTTCGACCTGGTCGTCAGCGCGCTGGGGCTGCATTGGACCAACGACCTGCCGGGTGCGCTGCTGCAGCTGCGCCACATCCTCAAACCGGATGGGCTGCTGCTGGCGACACTCTATGGCGGCCGCACGCTCTGGGAGTTGCAGGAAGTGCTGATGCAGGCCGAGATCGAGGTCGCCGGCGGCGCCGCGCCGCGCGTCTCGCCCTTCGCCGACGTGCCCGACTGCGGCGCGTTGCTACAGCGTGCGGGGCTGGCCCTGCCGGTGGTCGACAGCGAGACCCTGACCGTCACCTATCCGCACCTGTTCGCGCTGATGCAGGACCTGCGCGCCATGGGCGAGACCAATGCGCAGGCGGCCCGCCAGCGCGGCGGCTCACGGCGCGCCCTGTTCCTGCGCGCGGCAGAGATCTATCGAGAGCGGTTCGGCGACGCCGATGGCCGGGTTCCCGCGACCTTTCAGCTGATCAACCTGACCGGCTGGGCGCCTGCCGCCAGCCAGCAACAACCACTGAAACGCGGCAGCGCCACGGCGCGCCTCGCCGACGCGCTGGGCACGGAAGAACGACCGGCCGGCGACGCGGTGCCGCACTGATCGCTGGTGCCGAACCGCACCAACCCCTCCCGCAAGCGGTAGAGGGAAGGATCGCCGGCCGATGAACGGTAAATCGAAGTATCGACCAGGCGCCTAGAGGTGCCACATGTCGGCGGCGGTGGGCGCCATCACGAGCGGCTGGGCCGCCTCGGTCGCGACCGGGGCCGGTTCGGCCGGGTCGGCCGCAACACCGCGGTGCCACAGTTCGGCCATGCCGATCATCGCAATCGCCAGGACGGCGAAGGCGGCGGCGCGGGCGAAGGCGGGCAGCGGGGCGGCAACCGCGGAAATCATCGTGCTCATCATCCGGACTCCATGCCGCGTCGACACGACATTATTTTATCGATCTTGGCGGCTTCCAGGAGATAGGCGTTTCACGCCCGCACGACAAACGACGCTTTGTGCGGGTTCACATTATATTTTGTCATGATAAGATCGAGCGATGACGGTCCATTTGCCCTCGCTCAACGGCCTGCGCGCGTTCGAGGCCTCGGCCCGGCTGCTGAGCTTCACGCTGGCCGCGGCGGAGCTGAACGTGACCCAGGCCGCGATCAGCCACCAGATCAAGCGGCTCGAGGAGCAGCTGAACGTCCAGCTCTTCGTCCGGCAGAACCGGGCGCTGCTGCTCACCCGTGCCGCGCAGGAGTATCTGCCGGCGGTGCGCGCCGCCTTCGAGGACCTGCGTCGCGCGACCCAGCGGCTGGTCCAGCCGGAACGCCAGCGGGTATTGACGGTCTCGACCATCCCCTCGCTCGCCGCCAAGTGGCTGGTGCCGAGGCTGATCAATTTCCAGGAGGCGTATCCCGATATCGAGGTGCGCATCAGCACGACCATGCGTTCGGTCGATTTTCGCAGCGAGGGCATCGACCTGGGCATCCGCTACGGCACGGGCGACTGGCCGGGTCTGCGCGCCGATTGGCTGATGCAGGAAAGCTGGTTTCCGGTATGCAGCCCGGCGCTGATGGCCGGCAATCGGCCGTTGCGCCAGCCGTCGGACCTGGCCGACCACACCCTGATCCATGTCGAGCATTATCGCGAAGCCTGGCCGCTCTGGCTCGAGGCCGCCGGCGCGCCGGTAGCAATCGCCGAGCGGCGGGGGCTCAGTTTCGACCTGATGATGGTGGCGCTGCAGGCCGCGATCGACGGTGCCGGCGTCGCCCTCGCCGGCACCTCGTTCGTCGAGGTCGACATCGCCGCCGGCCGGTTGATCGCGCCGTTCGAGGTGACCCTGCCCCACAAGGAAGGCGGCTTCTACGTCGTGGTCCCGACCGAGACGGCGGACCAGCCGACGATCGCGCTGTTCCGCCAATGGCTGCTGGCCTCGCTCGGCCCCCGCATTGCGCCGCCCCGGGCGGCAGCGACCTCCTAAGATCAAGGATCGACCAGACCCGGCAGCTCCGTCACCAATGCGTCGATGGCGAGGCGGATGCGCAGGGGCAGGCGCGGGGTCTTCGGCCAGAGCGCGTGGGTTTCGATCGCGATGCCGGGTCGGTCGTCGAGCACCGGCACCAGCGCGCCGGAGCGGATGCGCGCACCGACCAGCCAGCACGGCAGCCAGACCAGCCCCATGCCGGCCGTGGCCGCGTCGGCGATCGCTTCCAGATCGTCGAGCCGGACGCGCGACTTCGGCGCCACGGTGACGTGCCGTCCATCCGTGCCGGGCACGAGCCAGGACCGGACATGGTCGGCGCGCCAGTAGGTCACGGCGTCATGATGGGCGATATCGACGACGCTCCGCGGCACACCCCTGGCGGCGAGATAGGCGGGCGCAGCGCAGACGACCATGCGCTGGACCGCCAACCCGCGGGTGACCAGCTCGCCGGCGTCGCGCAAGGATCCGTTGCGGACTGCCAGGTCATAGCCATCCTCGATCAGGTCGACCGGGCGGTCGCTGAAGTTGAGGTCGAGCGTCAGCTTCGGATGCCGCCGGGCCAGGTCCAGCAGGATCGGCGCGACGCAATACCGGCCGAACAGCACCGGCACCGACACGCGGAGCCGGCCGGCCACTTCGCGCCGGCCCGATTCCAGCACCGCCTCGCCGGCACGCAGTTCCTCGAGCGCCTTCAGGCAGCGTTCGTGATAGGCATGCCCCTCCTCGGTCAGGCTCTGGGTCCGGGTGGTGCGATGAAACAGTCGCACGCCGAGCCGCGCTTCCAGGCGAGCTATGGTCTTGCCGATCGCCGAGCGCGAGAGCGCCAACCGCGCCGCCGCCCCGGCGAAGCTGCCGGCCTCGACCGCCTCCACGAACACCGCGACACCATCCAGCCGATCCCGCATCTTTCCTCCTCGGACGTTCGATTGTAGCGCTTGAGGCGACGATTGGCGGATTTAATATCGCCACTGGGTCCAACCGCGCACCGTTACGCTTCGTCATCACTCAATGGCGAGGACGAGGCGATGGGCGAGACGATGCGGCGATGGACGCTGAAGACGATCGGACGGGGATCCCTGGCGCCGGAAAAGGTATCGATCCCCGAGCCGGGTCCGGGCGAACTGCTGGTCAAGGTGTCCGCGGTGTCGCTCAACTACCGCGACAGGCTGGTGATGGAGAGCGGCATGGGATTGCCGCTGGCGTTCCCGTTCGTCCCCGCCTCCGACATGGCCGGATCCGTCGTAGCGGCGGGGGCGGGCGCCACGCGTTTCGCGCCCGGCCAGCGGGTAATCTCGTTCTTCTCGCCCGGCTGGATCGAGGGCAAGCCTGCCGGTTCCGCCCGCGTGCCGCCCAGCCGGACGTTGGGCGGTGCCTATCCGGGCGTGCTGGCCGACTACGTGGTGTTCCCCGAGGATTGGTTCGTGGCGGCGCCGACCAGCCTCGACGATGCGGAGGCCAGCACCCTGCCGATCGCGGGCCTGACCGCCTGGTTCGCGCTGATCGAGCGCGGGCACCTGCGCGCCGGCGAGACCGTGCTGGTCCAGGGCACCGGCGGGGTGGCGCTGTTCGGCCTGCAGATCGCCAAGGCCCATGGCGCCGAAGTGATCGTGACCTCGGGCAGCGACGAAAAGCTGGCCCGCGCCAGTGCCCTCGGCGCCGATCACGGCATCAATCGCCGATCGGAAGATTGGGTCGATGCGCTTTACCGCCTGACGGGCGACCGCGGGGCCGACCATGTGCTGGAGATCGTCGGCGGCGCCCATCTGGCCCAGGCGTTGCGGGCGGTGGCGGTCCATGGCCGTATCTCGCTGATCGGCGTGCTGGAGGGCTTCGACATCTCCGGCCCGGCGGGCCAACTGCTGCTGAAATCGGCCGTGATCCAGGGCATCGGGGTCGGTCATCGCCGGTCGCTGGAGGATCTGGTCCGGGCGGTCGACCATCTGGGACTGCGCCCGGTGATCGACCGCATCTATCGGTTCGATGAGGTTCCGGCCGCGTTCGAGCACCTCGACCGCGGCCCGTTCGGCAAGGTCGTCGTGACCCTGGATTGATCGGTTACGACCGGCCCTCCCGACTCCCCTTGCGCCCCACGCGCGCCAGGAACTTCTCGCCGTCGACAATGGCCCGTTCGTGGAATCCGCTGCCGATGATTTCCACCTCGTCGCGGCATTCGATCCGGAAGCGCAGGCGCCGACCTTCGATCGCGATCAGCTCGACCTCGGCCGTGATCGTCATCCCGACGGGCGTGGCGGCGCTATGGCTGACGTCGACATGGGTGCCCAGCGTGTGCTGATGATCGGGGATATGGGGGCGCAGGGCTTCGATGCAGGCCCATTCCATGAAGCCGACCAGGAAGGCGGTGGCGAGGACGGGCGGCATGCCGCCGAAGCTGGCGAAAACACCGGCGAAAGCCGGAACGGTCATCGCCTCGCTGACCATGATCGCCTGCGTATGCCGCAGTCCCGGCCGCAGCTGGTCCGAGGTCATGTCGAATCCTCCCGAGTTCTCGACTGCGCCGAGGCTTCGCCAAACGGGGGAGCCCGTCAATCCGGAAATCCGCAATCGCAGCCGCTCATGTTCGCGAAAGGACGGCATCCTACGGCTTCCCGGCCGGCGAAGATCATATTTCGTGACTTTGCCAATCAACGAAATATAGATATGATCGCCGAAGAACGAGGAAAGCCGAGAAATCCCGATGACCGAGACCTTCGAAAAGCTCGTCGCACTGCTCGACCACAACAATGCCCGCTACCGGGTGCTCGATCATGCTCCGGAAGGGCAGACCGACAAGGTCAGCGCGCTGCGCGGGCATTCCACGGCCGCCGCCGCGAAATGCATCATCCTGATCGTGAAGCTGGGCAAGAAGACCACCCTCTTCGTGCTGGCCGTCGTGCCGGGCAACGCCCGCGTCGATGTCGGGCGGATCCGGGCGATCATGGGCGCGACCTACGTGGGCTTCGCCGCGACCGAGGTCGCCGAGCGGCTCGCCGGCAGCGCGGCCGGAACCGTGCTGCCCTTCGCGTTTCACCCGGACCTGGTCCTGATCGCCGATCCGGCACTGCAGGCTCACGACGAGATCTTCTTCAATGCCGCGCGGCTCGATCGGTCGATCGCGATCCGGACGGAAGATTACCTGGCGCTGGCGAAGCCCCGCCTGGAAGCGATCGCCGCGCCGGTCTGACGCTACAGAAGGTCGCGCAGCATGGCCACCAGCGGCTTGTCGGCCGGCGGCATTTCGTAGTCGCCGAGCCGGGCCGGGCGGGCCCAGGTCAGTTCCTGGCCTTCCTGCGCCGTGATCGTGCCGGTCCAGCGGCGGCAGACGTAGAGCGGCATCAGCAGGTGGAACTTCTCGTAGGCGTGGCTGGCGAAGGTGAAGGGGGCGAGGCAGCTTTCCCTGGTGTCGATGCCCAGCTCTTCCTTCAGCTCCCGGATCAGCGCCGCCTCCGGCGTCTCGCCCGGCTCGACCTTGCCGCCGGGGAACTCCCACAGGCCGGCCATGGTCTTGCCGGGCGGGCGGCGGGCGAGCAGCACCCGCCCGTCCGTATCGACCAGCGCCACGGCGGAGACCAGGATGATGGGTAACGCCGTACTCAAGAGCGATAGCTGCCGTTGATGTCGATGTAGCGGTGGGTGAGGTCGCAGGTCCAGACCGTGGCCTTGCCCTTGCCGAGCCCGATGTCGACCTCGATCAGGATCTCGCGGCCGGCCATGTGCCGGGATACCGGCGCCTCGTCATACCCCGGCACCGGGCCGCCCTCGGTCGCGATCATGATGCCGCCGACCGAGATCGACAGCGTGTCGCGATCGACCTTCTCACCGGATTTGCCGACCGCCATGACGATGCGGCCCCAATTGGCGTCGCCGGCCGCAAGCGCCGTCTTGACCAGCGGCGAATTGCCGATGGCGAGGCCGATGCGCTGGGCCGCCTTCTTGCCGGTGGCGCCGGTGACGCGGATCTCGACGAACTTCTCCGCACCCTCGCCGTCGCGCACGATCTGCTGGGCGAGGTCGATCAGCAGGGCTTCCAGCTTGCGCTTGAAATCCTTCAGCTTCGGGTCGCTCGCCTTGTGGATCTTGTGATGGTCGGCCTTGCCGGTCGCGACCAGTAGCACCGTGTCGGAGGTCGAGGTGTCGCCATCGACCGTGGTGGCGTTGAACGACTTGTTCGTGCCGCCGGACAGCAGCTCCTGCAGCACGTCGGCCGGCAGCTTGGCGTCGGTGAAGACATAGCCCAGCATGGTCGCCATATCCGGGGCGATCATGCCCGATCCCTTGACGAAACCATTGATGGTGACCGGCACGCCATCGATGAGCGCGGTCGCGGTCGCCCCCTTGGCGAAGGTGTCGGTCGTCATGATCGCGGCGGCGGCCTCGGACCAGCGATCCTCGGCGACCTCGGCGATCAGGCCCGGCAGGGCGTTGATGATCTTCTCGCCCGGCGGCACCTCGCCGATGACACCCGTCGACGAGATGTAGACCTCCTCGACCTTGCAGCCGGCGGCCTTGGCCGCGGCCTCGGCGGTCTGCTCGACGATCTTGCGGCCGGCCTTGCCGGTGAAGACGTTGGAATTGCCCGAATTGACCACGATGACCCGCGCCTTGCCGTGGGGCAGCACCTCGCGGCACCACACGACCGGGGCGCCCGGCGTCTTCGACCGGGTGAACACGCCGGCGATGGTCGAGCCCGGATCCAGCAGCGCCACCATCAGGTCCGGTCGCCCCTTGTAGCGGATGCCGCAATTGCCGGCGGCAAGCCGGACGCCCGCGATCGGCGTCAGGGTCGGGAATGCGGCGGGCGCCAGCGGCGAAACGGCGATCGACATGGGGCGGGACATCCTTCGTTCGGGGAGGCTCGAAACGAAACGGGGTGCGACCGGACCAGACCAGCGCACCCCGCGTCTTACCCGATCCGCACGCCGGTTGGATAGGCCCGGCGGCAGGATCGTTCGTGACGTTTCGACTTACTTCTTGGCCGGGGCGGCAGCCTTGGCCGGAGCGGCGGCGGCCGGCGGCGTCTTCAGCTGGGCGCTGAACGGCGTGCCATCGAGATTGAACTCCTCGACCTTGGCCTTGCCGCGGAGCTCGGCGATCTTGGTGTCGATGGTATCGCGCTGGGCCTCGCTCTCCAGCTTTTCCTTGGAATCGTCGAAGGACGGCGGGGCGGCAGGGCGGCGATCGACGATCTTGATGACGTGCCAGCCGAACTGGGTCTTCACCGGGGTCTTGGTGTAGGCGCCCTTCTTCAGCGCGAAGGCGGCCTCGCCGAATTCCGGCGGCATGGCGTCCTTGGTGAAATAGCCGAGGTCGCCGCCGTTGGAATCCTTGTTCGGGTTCTTTTCGTTGGCGAGCTTGGCGAAATCGGCACCCTTGTCGAGCTGGACGATGACCGCCTTGGCGTCGGCCTCTTCCTTCAGCAGGATCTGGTAGCCGTGGATCTCTTCCTGGGCCGGCACGTCCTTGATGCTCTTCTGATATCGGGCCTTCAGGGCATCGTCGCTGGTCGCCTTGGCCAGTATCCGGTCGATGTAGACCTGCTCGACCACCCGCTCCTGCAGCTTGGCGAGCTTGTCCTTCACTTCCGGATCATTGTCGAGCTTGGCGTCCTTGGCGGCGCCAATCAGCAGGTCGTTGTTGACGACCTGCTCCAGCAGCTGCGGATAGATCGCCTCGAGCGGAACCTGCTGGTACTGCGGCGGCAGTTGCTTCTGGGCGGCGAGCAGGTCCGACTTATGGACCTCGGTGCCGTTGATCTTGGCGACGACCGGGTCGTCGGTGGCGCTGGGCGCCAGCTGCAGCTGGGGCGCGTCGGCCGCGTGGGCGGCGAGCGGCGCCGCAAGGGCCAGCGCAAGCACCAACGACCGCAACGGGCGGGACGACGACAGGTTCAGGGACATAGCTGTTCCTTGGGGTGGGGCCGGGGTCGACGATCGGCAGCCGCATGGCCGCACGGACTCGAAAGACCGACTCATGACGATGCCGGGCCATTAATCACAAGACGCGGGCGGCCACAAGCGCGCCGCTGTAGCAAATTATTTCACCGAACGGTGCCGGGCCGCCGCGACATGACGCTGCAACCGGGGCTGTACGCGGTCCCGCGCGATTGACTTCGGCGGACGTTGTCCCTATGTCATGGCCTTCCCTGGAACCTCACGTTCCGGGACCCCCATCTTTCGAGGTTTGGATGCTCGGTGCCCTCGCCCGGCGGCTATTTGGTTCGGCCAACGACCGGTTTCTGAAAGGGTTCTCCGCCCAGGTCGTCGCGATCAACCAGCTCGAAACCGAGCTCGCGGCCCTCGACGACGCGGGCCTCACGGCGCGCACCCAGATGTTCAAGGACAGGCTCGCCCAGGGCGAAACCCTGGACGACATCCTGGTCGAGGCGTTCGCCACCGTACGCGAGGCGGCCAAGCGCGTGCTGGGCCAGCGGCCGTACGACGTCCAGCTGCTGGGCGGCATAGTGCTGCACAAGGGCATGATCGCCGAGATGAAGACCGGCGAAGGCAAGACCCTCGTCGGTACGCTCGCCGTCTATCTGAATGCGCTCGCCGGCAAGGGCGTGCACGTCGTCACGGTCAACGACTACCTGGCCAGCCGCGACGCGGACTGGATGGGCAACGTCTACCGTTTCCTTGGCCTCACGGTCGGCGTGATCCTGCACGACCTCGACGATGTCGAGCGCCGCAACGCCTACGGCAGCGACATCACCTACGGCACGAACAACGAGTTCGGCTTCGACTATCTGCGCGACAACATGAAGTTCCGGCTGGAAGAGATGGTCCAGCGCCCGTTCCATTATGCGATCGTCGACGAGGTCGACTCGATCCTGATCGACGAGGCGCGCACGCCGCTCATCATCTCCGGCCCGACCGAGGACAATTCCGAACTCTATACCAGCGTCAACCGGCTGATCCCCGGCCTGACCGCCGAGGATTTCGAGAAGGACGAGAAGCAGCGCACGGTCACGCTGACCGAGGCCGGCGTCGAGCATATCGAAGCCCTGCTGCGCGAAGCCGGCCTGCTGGTCGAGGGCACGCTCTACGACATCCACAACGTCTCGCTGGTCCATCACGTGAACCAAGCGCTGCGCGCCCACAAGATCTTCACGCGCGACGTCGACTATATCGTCAAGGACGACAAGGTCATCATCATCGACGAGTTCACCGGCCGCATGATGGAGGGCCGGCGCTATTCCGAGGGCCTGCACCAGGCGCTGGAGGCCAAGGAACACGTCGAGATCCAGAACGAGAACCAGACGCTCGCCTCGATCACGTTCCAGAATTATTTCCGGCTCTATCCGAAGCTGGCCGGCATGACCGGCACGGCGATGACCGAGGCCGGCGAGTTCGCCGACATCTACAAGCTCGAAGTCATCGAGATCCCGACCAACAAGCCGGTGCAGCGCAAGGATTCCGACGACGAGGTCTATCGCACCGAACGAGAGAAGTTCGCGGCGATCAAGGTCAAGGTCGAGGAATGCTTCAAGCGCAACCAGCCGGTGCTGGTCGGCACCGTCTCGATCGAGAAGTCCGAGGCGCTGTCAACCTTCCTCAAGGAAGCCGGCGTTCCGCACAAGGTGCTGAACGCGCGCTACCATGAGATGGAAGCAAGCATCGTTGCCCAGGCCGGCCGGCCCGGCTCGGTGACGATCGCCACCAACATGGCCGGCCGCGGCACCGACATCCAGCTGGGCGGCAACCTCGAGATGCGCGTGCGCCAGGAACTGGCGGAGATCACCGACGAGGCGGAGCGCGCGGCGCGGATCGAGGCGATCCGGGCCGAGATCAAGGTCGACGCCCAGATCGCCCGTGACGCCGGCGGCCTGTTCGTCATGGGCAGCGAGCGGCACGAGAGCCGCCGTATCGACAACCAGCTGCGCGGCCGCTCCGGCCGCCAGGGCGATCCCGGTGCCTCCGCGTTCTTCGTCTCGCTCGAGGACGATCTGATGCGCATCTTCGGTTCCGAGCGCATGGACGCCTGGCTGCAGCGCTTCGGCATCAAGGAGGGCGAGGCGATCGTCCATCCCTGGATGAACAAGGCGCTGGAAAAGGCCCAGCAGAAGGTCGAAGCGCGCAACTTCGACATGCGCAAGCACATCCTGAAGTACGACGACGTCATGAACGACCAGCGCAAGGTCGTCTATGAGCAGCGCAAGGAAATCATGAACTCGGCCGACGTGCAGTCGACCGTGACCGACATGCGCCACGAGACGATAGAGACCCTGGTCGCGGCGGCGATCCCGCCCAACGCCTATGCCGAACAGTGGGATGTCGCGGGCCTCCATGCCGAGATGCTGAACATCGGTGGCCTCGATCTGCCGGTCGCCGACTGGGCGAAGGAAGAGGGCATCGCCGACGAGGCGATCCGCGAGCGGCTGAGCCAGGCGCTCGAGGAAAAGATGGCCGCGAAGGAACTGGCCTACGGCGCCGACACCATGCGCATGGTCGAGAAGAGCCTGCTGCTGCAGCTGCTCGACCAGACCTGGAAGGAACATCTTCTGGCGCTCGACCATCTGCGCCAGGGCATCAATCTCAGGGCCTATGCCCAGCAGGATCCGCTGAACGAATATAAGCGCGAAGCGTTCGAGCTGTTCTCCGAGATGCTGGGCGGCCTGCGCGCCACGGTCACCCGCGTGCTGGCCCATGTCGAGCTGCGCATGGCGGAACCCCAGGCGGTACCGCAACCGCAGATGCCCCGCAACATCACGGCGCTCCATCCTGCGTTCGACGCCGAGGAGATGGAAGAAGCGGGCATCGCCATGGCGAGCGGCGAGGACCGGGTCGCCGGCAACCTGGCGACGCGCGACCCCGGCCAGCGCCTGTCGCGCAACGCACCCTGCCCCTGCGGCTCGGGCAAGAAGTTCAAGCATTGCCACGGCAGGGTCTGAACCCGCACCGATAGATGGGCTGACAGGCGGGCGGCGAGACATCTCGCCGCCCGTTTTCGTTCGACGACCTGTCGTGATGAGGTGATGCCGGGTAACACCGAGGAACGCTCATGACATCGACCACGAGCGTCGTGATCCCGACGGTCCGACAGACGCGCGAGGCTGGTTTCTAGCGCGGCCGTTCTACTCCTCCGCCACGAATCCGATCATCTGCCGCGCGGTGCGCAATGGGGAGCGGCCGCGCAGCGGGGCTTGCAGGAAGCGATTGGTCGCAGCCAGCACCGTCTGCGCCGCGCCGGGTGTGGCCTCGGCCAGTTCGATCGCGGCGAACAGGGTCTTGGCCAGATGGGCGGAATGGATGAAGCGCCCTTGGCTGTGGTGGACGATCCGATCGATCGCCTGATCGCGGAAGGACGGTACGTCGCGCACCTGCCAGCGCCCGGTCTCCTGGACGGGATCGACGTAGCGCCCGTTGCGTCCGATGAAGCAGGCGAGTTGCAGCAGCAGGGCCGGCCAAAGCGACGCGTCGGCCCGAACGGCATCGAGTCCGGCGGCGGCGAAGGTCAGGGCATGGGTGAAATCGAGCCAGTCGACGTTTTCCGACAGTTTCTGGTCCGGGCTTTCGAAGAACGGTTCGTCGGCGTGGAGCATCTGCCAGGCGGCCGCCTCGACCAGCACGGCGAAGATCGCTTCCGGCCGGTGGATCGGACCCCAGGCGGCCGTGATCGCCATCGCCTGCTTCGCGCTGATCCGCCGGAGCGCCGCAGCATCAAGCGCCGGCGCATTGTCGGCCGACGCCCACCAGGCATCCAGCCGCGATCGGTAGTCCCGGAACTCGGGCAACAGATCTTCGCGCCGGGCATAGACCAGCGAGCGGACCAGGGACAGCAGCACCGGTCCGGCAACCTCCCGGCCCAGCCGATCGATCAGGCGGAGCGCCTGTGCGACATAGATCATGGTATGGCCGAAATCGGCATAGTGCTGCAATCCCACACCGAACAGGGCGCCAGCAAAATCGTCCGGCCAGGCCGGCTGCGCCAGCGCCGCGCGCAGCAGCCCAACGGCGGCCGCCTCGTCCTCGCGCTCAATTGCGGGCAGGAAATCGGTGGCACTCCACGGCACGGCATTCGTTGCGAAACCGAACCGGTCCTCGGATCCGACGACATCGTCCGCGATATGGCCCAGGATCTCGCCGAGCGCCATCAGCCGGACGTCGGCATCGA